>JAUYMQ010000040.1 GCA_030698575.1 Deltaproteobacteria bacterium | reverse complement strand
AGGCGAGCGCTTTTTCAAGCGCCTTTCCCCCGGGCACAACCGCGTTGGCGAGGCCCCAGTTGAGCGCTTCCTCGGCGGAGACGGCGCGGCCCAGCAGGATCATCTCGAGCGCCCGCCCGAGCCCGACGATGCGCGGGAGACGCTGCGTGCCCCCATCGACCAGCGGCACGCCCCAGCGGCGCTCGAAGCAGCCGAAGGTCGCCGTCTCGTCGCACACGCGCAGGTCGCACCAGAGCGCCAGCTCGAGCCCGCCGGCCACCGCATAGCCCGAAACAGCGGCGATGGTCGGCTTCGGCGAGAACAGGCGCGTGAAGCCGAGCGGGCCCGACTCGCGGTTCTCGAGCGTTTCGATCGACTTCAGATCGGCGCCCGCGCAGAACGCCCGCTCGTTGCCGGTAAGCACCATGACCCGCGCGCCGGAGTCCTCCACGAAACGGCTGAAGGCACGATGCAGCGCCTCGGCCGTCGGGCCGTCCACGGCGTTCCGCCGATCGGGGCGGTTCAGGCGCACGACCGCCGCCGCGCCCAGGCGCTCGTACAGAACGGGGTCACTCACGGTTTGCCTCCCTCTTCAGGTCCTTCAGCGGCGTATCCGCTGCCTTTGTACACCGTAGGCTCGATGATGCGGAAGGCCGCGTCAATCGCCTCGTGCGGGCCGTAGAGCACAAGCTGATCGCCCGCCTCGAGCTGCGTATCAGGCGTGACCTCGGGAAGGGGGTTCTCGTCGCGGACCACGTTCAGCACGGTCGCGCCCGTGCGTTTTCGGAACTCCAGCTCCCGGATGGTCTTGCCGCAGGCCTCGCTTCCCTCGATCACCTGGGCGGTCTCGAGGATTCCACCCGCGATGATGCGCCGGGTTTCCTCCATGAACTCCGTCGACAGTCCGATGCCCCGCAGCGCCTGGTAGTGGCCGACGCGGATGATCGATTCCTGAACCCGGATGAGGTGCCGGGGGACGCCCAGGTGCGCGAGCAGCCGCGCAAAGATCTCGATGGATGTCTCGAATTCCGACGGGATGGCCTCGTCGGCGCCCAGCCGCTCCAGCTCGATGATCTCGGACACGTAGCGCGCGCGCACGATGAGCCGGAGGTCGCCGTTCATCTGCCGGATGAGGCCGACTATGAGGCGGGTCGCGACCGGATCGGAGACCGCGACGACCGCAGCGCGGGCCGAGGGCACGCCGAGGTTCTCGAGCACGGCACGCCGCGTGGCGTCGCCGAACTGGATCGGCAGGTTCTCTCGCCGGGCTTCGGCCACGCTGTCGGCGTTCAGGTCGACGCCACAGAATGCAATTCCCGTCTCCCGAAGCACGCGAGCCACCGCCTTGCCGGTGGTTCCATATCCAACCATCACGACGTGTTGGCGCATCTGTCGCGTTGCAGTGCTCTCCACGCTTGCAGAATCGATTCGCGAAAGCCGCGTGCCCGCGCGCATGAGAAACGGTGTGGCGCCCATCGTGAGAATGGCGGCGCCGAGGAGCGCCTGGCTGAAGCTCGCGTCGATGATTCCGGCGTCGAGGCCCTGCTGGGCGAGAACGAGAGAGAACTCGCCGATCTGCGCCAGGCCGAGGCCGCTCACGATCGCCAGCCGCCTCGACCGCCAGAGGGTTCCGACTATGGCCCCGATGAGCGCGCCCTTGATCGCCACCACGGCGATCATGCCCGCCATGAGCATGGGCGCGGCGGCGACGATCGCCGGCTCGAACAGCATCCCGATGCTCGTAAAGAAGATTGCCACGAAGGCGTCGCGGAGCGGGAGGATCTCGGCGAACACCTGGTGCGCGTAGACGCTGCCCGAAAGCGCGAGACCGGCCAGGAACGCCCCGATGGGCAGAGAGAGGCCGAGGGCCGACGCGCCCAGGGCGGTGCCGAAAGCGATCACCAGCGAGATGATCGGGAAGATCTCGGGGATTCCGGCCCGCGCGACGAGCGCCAGCCCCTTCGGGAGCAAAGTGCGCGCCAGCAGGATGAGGCCGCCCACGGCGACCGCGGCCTTGATGAGCGCGCCCGTGGCCGCGACCGCCGCGTTCGAGGGCGGTCCGGCGAGCACGGGAATGAGGAGCATCATCGGGACCAGCGCGAGATCCTGGAACAGCAGGATGGCCGCGGCGGCCTGCCCCTGGGGCGCGTCGAGGGTCCCTTCCTGGCCGTAGATCTTGAAGACGATCGCGGTGCTGGAGAGCGAGAGAACGAAGCCCGCGAAGACAGCGCTGGGCCAGTCGTAGTCGAAGCGGTGAAAAATGGCGGTTGCCAGGGCGATAGTAACGCCGACCTGCAGCAGGCCGGTGGTGAGCATTCGCATCAGGATGCGGCGGATGCGATCGAGGGAGAACTCGATGCCGACCCCGAAGAGCAGGAGCGCAACGCCGATCTCGGCGAGATTTTCAGTGGCCTCGGAGGGCGAGACCAGCCCGAAGCCCCCCGGCCCGGCGAGCAGCCCGGCCAGGAGATAGGCCACGATCGGTGGCAGGCGGAGCCACCGGCCGGCGAGCAGCCCGGCCGTCGCGACGGCCAGGAGGACGATGACCTCGATGAGTATCATGAGCGCGTTCCAGGCCCGGGAAGGAGGTGGGGCCCGGGCCTTCAGGGCGTGATGATCACCTTGCCGATGCTCTCGCGCCGCTGCATGTGGTTGAAGGCGTCCACCGCGTCATCGAGCGCGAAGGTCTTGCCCACGACGGCGCGCACCTCCCCGGCGCCTGGTTCCGGCACGAACACTTCGGCTATCTGCATCACTTCGGGTCCGCCGTACTTCTCGATTCTCAGAGCTTTCAAGGGGGTTTCCTTCCGTGGGGAGTCGGCCGGCGCGCGCGTCACAATGGGTTGTAGCCCCCGCGGAGCGGAACGGTCAAGCGCGGGAGGACGGCGCGCGTCGCGGATGCTCGATCGGCAGATCGAGGCGGTCGCCCCACTCCTTCCAGCTGCCGAGATAGGTGCGAACGCGCGGGTAGCCGAGAAGACGGAGCGCCAGGTAGGAGTGGGCGGCGCGATAGCCCCCCTGGCAGTAGGTGAGCACCTCGTGCTCGGGCCGGATACCGGCCTGCTCGTACATCGCGCGAAGGGCGTCCGCCGGCTTGAATTCCCCCTCTGGGGTCAGGTTGCGGGTCCACTCGAGGTGCACCGCGCCGGGTATCGCACCCCCCCTGGCGGCGCGGATGTTCTCGCCGAAGTACTCCTCGTCGGATCGCGTATCGAGGATGCGGGCGTCGGGCTTCCCCAGCCGCGAGAGGACCAGATCGGCCGTTGCAAGATTCTCCTCGACGCGATCTCCGAGCCAGTCTGTTTTCTCCGGCGCCCGGGCGTCGCGCGTGAGCGCGTGGCCCGCGCGGGCCCAGGCTCGCGTCCCGCCGTGGAGCACGCGGACGTCGGGATGGCCGAAGTGCTCCAGGAACCAGAAGGCCCTGGCGGCGCGCATGCCGGTGTCGGCGTCGTAGACGACTACGGCTCTCGTCTCGTTGACGCCGCGGGCCGCGAACAGATGCGCCATCATCCAGAGGTAGGCTCGTAGCGGCTCGGGGCGCGTGTCGGTGAGGCTCATCCCGAAGAGATCGAAGTGCGCTGCGCCCTCGATGTGGCCGGCGGCGAAGGCTTCGGCGGGGCGGGTGTCGATGAGGGCGAGCGCGGGATCCCCGAGGCGCTTGCGCAGCGCCGCAGGCGCGATGAGAAGGCGTTCGTTCGAATAGCCCCTGGAGGTCATGGAGGGATCACGGTTCGGCCCGGGAGGGCCGTTCAGGGCGTTTCGGCCGGGCGGGGGATCATCTTCACGAGTTCGCGGAAGGGGAGATCCTTGATCCGTTCGTAGGCGATGCCCCGCTTGAGCGCGAAGGCGCGCCGGAGCATCTCGCGCTTCTTGGATTGCCAGATGGGAGTGGGCTCATCCATGTCGAAGATGATCTCGTCATGCTTTCTCGGCCGCCGCTCCACGTAGGGGAGCATCGCCTCGTACAGCTCCTGCCCCACCGCTGCGTCAGCTGAGAGATCCTCGCCGCGAATATCCGCCACGATCATCAGCCTGTCCTCGATGAGCATGCAGCACCCCCGCCGTCGCGGCGCGCGCTCCGACTTCCTGAGCTTCCCCGAGGCTATCAGGGCGATCCGTTACCGTCAACGCGGTTCTTTCTCCCGGTTTTCCTTCCGGAACTTCCACCGGACAATCTCGTTCGACCCTTTGGGATAGATCATGTGCTTGAAGAAGTGGAAGGGTTTTCGCAGCAGGTACTTGTGCAGCAGGTTGAGCCCCGAGCGGCGCTCCCGGAGCGACCGCTCCTCGTCGGTCACCTGATCGGGCCGATACCGGGCCTTGTACTT
>JAUYMQ010000034.1 GCA_030698575.1 Deltaproteobacteria bacterium | reverse complement strand
ATGTCGATGCCGCCCATGTCGCTGAAGATGATGACGGGCTTCTTGGCCACGCCGTCCCAGGTGACGCCCGCGTAGTACTCCTTCTTGACGGGGGCCTTCTGCTCGACGAGAACGCAGACGGGCTTGAGGCCCTTGATCTCGAGCTTGAGTATCGCCTCGGCGTGCTTCGCGGCCTCGTCGGGAGTGTCGGCGAACTTCACGCCGCCGGCCTTCATGCGACCGCCGGAGAGCACCTGCGACTTGAGCACCACGGGGCAGCCTATCTCGGCCGCCAGCTGCTTCGCTTCGTCAGGCGTGTTCGCCGTGCCGTTCTTCGGGAGCGGAACGCCGTGCCTGGCAAAAAGCTTCTTGGCTTCGAACTCGTAGAACCTCACATCACCCTCTTCATCACCTGGAGGATGTCGTAGCCGGTCACTTCCTTCGACTTGGCGGCCCAGTGGGCGAGGTAATCGGCCTCGACCGTGCCGGCCTGAACGCCCTTGGCGAGATCCATCAGGTTGTTCTTGATCGTGGCCTCGTCATAGAACGAGCCCGTCTCGGGATCGGCCACGGCCCCGCCGCCAACCGAGTGGTAGTACTCGACGGCGCGCTTTGCGAGCCGCACCGCTTCGGAATCGGGCGTGTAGCACGCGTTCGCGATCTCGGCCTGCTGCGGATGGATGACCCAGGTGCCGTCGAAGCCCATGTTCGCGGCGCCGACGTTCTTGTCACGCAGCCCGGCCTCGATCACCTTCGCCTCCTCGGGCGTCGTGTCCTTTCGAATCAGCTTCAGCCAGGCGTTGTCGACGGCGTGGAGCCCGGCCGCCTTGGCCGCAACCACGGTGGCCTGCTTGGCGTAGTGGAAGTTCTTGTTCTGGTCGATGACCATCTCGCGCACGCCCATGGCGGCCGAGAAATCGGCGATGCCGAAGATGAGGCCCGCCATGCGCTCGCTGGCCGTGGCGATCTTGTAGCCGTTGACGATCGCCAGCGGGGTCTCGATGAGCGCCTCGATCTGGACCGTTGTGGTCCAGCCGGCCTGCTTCTCGTAACCGTCGAGGAGCCGCGAGAGATGGACAATGTCCTCGGGCGTGTTGGTCTTGGGCAGGACGATGCCGTGGAAGCGATCAACGGCGCCCATCATGATGGCCTCGATGTCACCGAGGAAGAACTTGGAGTGGATGTTATTGGGCCGGATGGTGATGGCGCGATTCCCGAAGTCGATGGTGTTCAGCGCCTCGACCATCGTCTTCCGCGACGGTTCACCCTTGTACTCGTAGGGGCAGGCGTCCTCGAAGTCGGCCATTACGAGGTCCACCTGCGCCTTCGCGGCGTTCTGGTGGAGCTTCATGAGGTGACAGGGGTAGGTCAGCTCGGTCCTGGGAATGACGAAACGGTTCAGCTTCGAAAGTAAGAACATCGTCTGGCCTCCATCAATTCCTTGCCCATTTGGCCTGCTTCTTGATCAGGACCTCGCGCTCGATCTCCACCACCACCTTGCCGTCCTGATTCTTTCCCATGTGCTTGAACTTCACGATGCCTGCATCGTCCCGGTCCGGGGCGTCGCGCGTCTCGAGCACCTCCGATGAAGCGAAGAGCGTGTCGCCCGCGAAGACCGGATTCGGATGCTTGCCGTTGTTCATGCCGATCTCGGTAATCGAGTTCTCGGCGCAGTCCTCGCTGGTGAGGCCCAGCACCGTCGAAAGCACGATGCCGCCGTAGACGATCCGCTTGCCGCCGATGTAGGTGTCGGGATCGGCCGAAACCATGGCGTGGTTGAAGTGCACCTGGGCGGTGTTCATCACGAGCAGCGTCAGCCACTGGTGCTCGGTTTCGCTGATGGTCTTCCCGCGGGAGTGCTCGTAGATATCGCCCACCGTGAAGTTCTCGTAGTAGGAACCGGGATCGGTGAGGCTCACGATTTTCCCTCCTTCGCCTTCGCTGCCATCGCTTCGGGGCCGTAGTGGCTCCGTTTCTTGATCAGCACGGGGCGCTCGTAGGAAAGCACCTCTTCGCCTTTTTGGTTGCGCCCGACCGTCCTGAATCGAACGATGCCGAAGGCCGGTCGGCTCTTGCTCTCGCGCTTTTCCATCACGGTCGATTCGCTGATGAGCGTGTCGCCCGGATAGACCGTTACGCCGAACTTCATGTCAAAGTAGCCGAGCTGCGCGATGGCCTGCTCCGAGAGATCCTCGACGGAAAGGCCGAAGACCACGTTCATCACCAGCAGGGGATGAATGATGCATCCGGCGTAGCCGAGGCTCTGCGCGTACTCCTTGTTGAGCGCCGCGGGGAGATAGTTGAGCGTGACGGTGGAGAAGAGGGAATTGTCCCCCTCGTTGATGGTGCGGCCCCAGTGATGCTTGAACACGTGGCCGACCTCGAAATCCTCGAAGAAGTTGCCACGAACGACCCTGTGCACAGCCATGAACGCTCCTTATGAAGCGCGGCCTCGAAGCCCGGACCCGGCGCCGCCAGCTGCCCGGCGGCATGCCTTACGATTTCCGGCCGGAGGCGGAAGATGCCCCGGAAAACGCGGCGCGTCAATTATGAGCGGGAAGAATCCCTGGCGGCGCGCGCCCGGGCGGGAGTTTCCATTCAGATCTGACTCGACGGCTACCCGGTTTTCCCCATCCCCTCTTTTTCCGCCTGGACGAGGATCACCATGTTTCCGGAGTGCCTGTTCTCGTGCATCACCTGGTGCGCCTCGGCGCAGCCCTCCCAGGGGAACACCTTGCCGAGCACCGGCTCGATCTTCTTCTCGACGATGAGCTGGTTGGCGCGGTTCGCCTCATAGGCGTTGCAGAAGTGGGAGCCGATGATCTGCTTCTGGCGCATCCACAGGTAGCGCACGTCGAAATCGAGATTGAATCCCGACGTCGCGCCGCAGATCACGATCTTGCCGAAGGTCTTGGCCAGAATGACGCTGGCCGGGAAGGTCTGCTGCCCCACGTGCTCGAACACGATGTCGGCGTCGCGGCCGTTCCAGAACTCCCGGAGCGCCTTACCCAGCCGCCGTGTTTCCTTGGCGCGGTTCTTGATCTGATCGGGCGTTTCGTTGTCGCGACGGGCGAAGTCATAGTCCTTCCGGTTGATTGCGCCCACGCCGCCCAGCTGCATCACGAGCTTCTTCTTCTCCTCGCTCGAGACGATGCCGACCGCGTTGGCGCCGAATAGCCTGCAGATCTGGACGGCGAACCCTCCGAGGCCGCCGGCCGCTCCCCACACCATCACGTTGTCACCGGCCTTGAGCCGGCACTGATCCACGAGCATCCGGTAGGCGGTGAGATAGACGAGCGCGTAGGAGGCGGCTTCTTCCCAGGTGAGGTGCTTGGGCTTGGGAAGGAGTTGCTGTGCCTGCACCTTGGTGAACTGGGCGAAGCTTCCCCAACTCGTCTCATAACCCCAGATTTTCTGCTGGGCGCAGGCGAGGGGGTCGAGCCCGTTGCACTCAGGACACTGGCCGCAGGACTGGTTGCAGTGGATCACCACCTCGTCGCCCGGCTTCCAGTACTTCACCTCGGAGCCCACCTTCCACACGATGCCGGAAGCATCGGAGCCGCCGATGTGGTGATCAATGCCCTTGTGCAGCTGCGAGACTGTGACGGGGGTGCCGAGCGCGGCCCACACGTTGTTGTAGTTGACCCCCGCGGCCATGACGAGAACCAGGACCTCGGTCGCGCCGATCTCGGGAATGGGCATGTCCTCGAGCTGGAACGCCTTCAACGGTTCGCCGTGGCGCTCCTCGCGGATTACCCAGGCCTTCATCGACTCGGGCAGCGCACCCACTTCGCCCGGCACCTTGCCGATGGGGATCTGCTTCTCGGCCATCGTCACGTCCTCCTTGGAGTTTTCGGGTCGTCGCCCCCGTACCGACGTCGTCGCCCGGCCTCGGGGTCGATGGGAACTCGATCGTGAATTCCTTGAACGACGGGATCGGGAACTGGACTGGTGTCCGGCGCCGACGAGCGCGCCGGGGGACCCGACCGACGGTGTCGGGGCCTCTGTCGAGCCTGCGTCGAGCCAGAGTCGAGGAAGACTCGGGGGCCCCCGGAAGGGCTCATTCTTCCTTGTTTTCTTGTATGTTTTCAGGCCTCTAGAGCAGCGGCCTGCAAGCCGGGGAAGGTTACCCGCTGTCGATTTTCAAGTCAATACCGCCGCCCGTCCCGGGCGCCCGAACGCCGGGCTTGATATCATTCGCCCGCTCCGGTAGCTTTCGTCCTCTTCCCCCGTTTCCCCTCCCATTTCAGCGAACGATGAAGAAAAGCGCCCTCTCGCCGTCCGGGTTTCGCGGCCCGGAAGCGGTCGGGTTCCAGGCGCGGACCCCGTCGAGCCCACTCTCCCCGGAATGAGACAAGGAAGCGCGCACGTGTATCGAGGCAAGCAGATAGCCGTTGTTGTTCCGGCCCACAATGAGAGCCGCCGGGTTGCCGACGTTGTCGAGACCACGCCGGCGTTCGTCGATCGGGTAATCGTGGTCGACGACGGAAGCACGGACGGCACGGCCGGGCGCAACGCCGTGCCTGCGGTGGGGCGCGCCGAGATCCTGCGGCGCGAATCGAACGGCGGGGTGGGCGCCGCCATTGTCAGCGGCTACCGCCGGGCCCTCGAAGCGGGCGCCGACATCGTCGCCGTCATGGCCGGCGATGCGCAGATGGATCCGGCCGACCTCCCGGCGCTGCTCGACCCGCTCATCGAGGGGCGGGCCGACTACGCGAAGGGCGATCGCCTCTCGCACCCGGACGTGATGGACGTCATGCCCTCCGTCCGGCTCTTCGGCAACGCCATTCTCACCCTCGCGACGCGGCTCGCCACAGGGCTTTCGATCGCCGATAGCCAGTGCGGCTATACCGCGATCTCGCGGGAAGCGCTCCTCCGGCTGCCGCTCGGCGCTCTCTATCCCCGCTACGGTTTTCCGAACGACCTTCTTATCAAAGCTGCGGCCCTGGGTCTCCGGGTGAGCGACGTTTGCGTGCGGCCGATCTATCACGACGGCCCGGACGCCTCCGGCCTCGCGATTCCCCGGGTCATCCCCCGCCTCGGCTGGATGCTTGCCGCGGGCATAGTGCGGCGCGTCCTCGGGCGCGGGGAGTGGAAGCGCGCGCGGGCGCAGCCGCTCTCGGATGGCAAGCGCATTGTCACGACGCCCCGCCTGCTGGTGCTGACCTCCAGCTACCCGCGCCGTGAGGATGATCACGCGGGACACTTCGTGCGCGCGCTGGCAAGGCGGTGGGCGGCGCGAGGTCCGGTGACCGTTCTTGCACCCTGGGATGGAGAGGCGCCCCGCCGTGAACACGATGTGAACGGGAAGCTGGAGATAGTGCGCTTCGGCTACGCGCCGCACGCGCGATGGCACCGTGTGGCTTATGGTGACGGTATCGAAGAGAATCTGGCGTCGCCGCTGGCGCGCGTGTTTCTCGTTCCCTTTCTTCTGGTTTTCGCGCTGCGGGCGGCCTGGGCGGCGCGGCGGGCCGATGTGATCGTTTCGAACTGGCTCGTGCCTGGCGGCGCCGCGGGCGCGGCAGCCCGCGCGTTCACCGGAAAGCCCCATCTCCTGATTGAGCATGGCGGCGGTTTTTCCGCGCTCCGCGACCGCGGGCCCTTCGATGCCGGCGCGCGGCTGCTACGGGCGATACTCACCCGATGCGACGGCCTCGTCTGCGTGAGCGCGGCGCTTCGCGACGAACTGCTCACCGCCGCCGCATCGCAGGATTTGCGGCTGGCGCCACGGGACGTGCCGGTGATCCCCATGGGCGTTGAAATCAACGGGATCGAAGCGCCGGCCTGCGATCGCGGCAAGCGTGTCCTTTATATGGGACGGCTTGTCGAGGTGAAGGGGGTCGATATCCTCCTGGAAGCCATGAAGAAGATCTCCGGCGCGACGCTGCACGTCGCCGGAGCCGGCCCCATGAGGCCCGCGTTACGGATCCAGGCGCGGATGCTCGGTGGGCGCGTCGTTTTTCACGGCCTCTTGCACGGCGACGCGAAGCGCGCGGCGCTGGCGCGCGCGCGCATTCTGGTGGTGCCCTCGCGCATCCTGCCCGGCGGCCGCACCGAGGGGCTCCCCGTGACCGTGCTCGAGGGCTTGGCGGCGGGTTGCCTCGTCATTGCGTCGGACGCGGGCGGCATCGGGGAGGTTATTCGCGATGGCTGGAACGGCCTCCTCGTGAAGGAGGGCGACGCCGACGCGCTGGCCGAGCGGATCCGCTGGGCCCTCGAGCACCCCGACCTGGCCGATGCGGTCGCCGCGCGCGGGCGCGAGAGTGTCGAGGTGTACTCCGCTGACCGGGTCGCGTCGCGACTCGCCGGGGAGATCGATCGCATCGCTTCTCTCCGGACTTCCTGAGCCGTCGCGATGGGAGCCGTTCTCTACGTCTCGAAGCCTCTCTCGCCTCCCTGGAATGACAGCGGCAAGAACCTCGTTCACGACCTCGCCGAGGCTTTGCCCCGACACGATGTGCGCGTCTTCGCGGGCCCGGGTTTCGAACCCCGCAGCCCGCGCGTGGCGGTTCACCGCCGGCTCGGCGAGAGCGCCTATTCCCCGGGCCTGGCGCAGAAGGCGGCGATTTTCGGCGCGCTTCTCAAGCTTCCGCGCGAGGTGCGCGCTCTCCACTTCTTCTTCGCGCCCAACCCGGTCACGTCCCATGTCGCCCGCATCGCGCGGGCCCTCAACCGCCGCCCGGCGGTCCAAACCGTCTCCTCCTCACCGGCCGACTACGGCGCCGTCGCGCGGCTCTGCTTCGGCGACCGCGTGGTGGCGCTCTCGGAGTACAATCGAAGGATGCTCGCCGGGGCCGGCGTCCGGAACGTCGTGAAGATCCACCCGGGCCTTGATCTGTCGCGGCAGACGGAGAACGCGAAGGGCGCGGCGCGCTGGCGTGAGGCGCTGGCCGTGGAGGGGCGACGTGTCGTCCTGTACGCAGGCGATTACGAGTTCAGCCAGGGCGCGCAGCTCGTGCTCGAGATGGTGG
>JAUYMQ010000015.1 GCA_030698575.1 Deltaproteobacteria bacterium | reverse complement strand
CGAGGTCGGGGGCGGGAACGCCGACATATCTTTTCTGCGCGACGGCGAGCCGGCCGTTTCGGGCAACTATCCCCTCGGTGCCCTGCGTATGCGGCAGATTCATGCTTCCTGGCACGGCCCCCACGAGCAGCGTGTCAGGTTGCTCGCGCGTCACATCGGCAACGTCGTCCACGACATCCTGTTGCAGATTCCGCTCAACGAGGCCGCGTATTTCATCGCTCTGGGCGGGGACATGCGTTTTGCTGCTTCGCGAATCGTGGGCGAGAAGGCGGCCGAGAACGGCCTGCGCGTTCTGAAGGCGCAGCGTTTCGGCGCGTTCTGTGACGAGATCGCCCTCTACAATGCCGATCAGATCGCCGAGAACTATCACCTTCCTCCGGCCGAAGCTGAAACGCTCCTGCCGGCGCTGCTGGCTTACCGCGCGCTGCTATCCGAGACTCCCGTAAAGACGATCCTGGTACCGGAGGTTTCGCTGCGCGCGGGCCTCCTGCTCGATTCGGCGCGAACGGGGGACCGGTGGGGGATCGAGGATTTCAGGCGCCAGGTGATCTCAAGCGCCGCGGCGCTGGGGCAGAAGTACCGCTACGACGAGCTCCACGCCCGGGCCGTCGCCGCCCTCTCCGTGTCGCTGTTCGATCAGCTCCGTGAGGAGCACGGGCTTTCCGATCGCGACCGACTGCTCCTCGAAGTCGCGGCGATGCTTCACGACATCGGGATGTTCCTGAGCCTCCGGGCGCACCACAAGCACGCCCATTACATTCTGACCAGCTCGGAGATCTTCGGAATGAGCCGGGACGACATGGCGATTATCGCCAACGTCTCGCGCTACCACCGTCGGGCGATGCCGCAGAAGTCCCACATTGCGTACATGGGGCTCGACCGTGAAAGTCGCGTCAAGGTGAACAAGCTGTCGGGCATTCTCCGGCTCGCCAACGCTCTCGACGCCGATCACCTCCAGAAGATGAGCGAGGTGCGGATGCTGCGCGAGGAAGACGCCTGGGTGCTGGAGGTCAAGGGCGCGGGGGATCTGACGCTCGAGCGGCTTTCCGCGATGGCGCGATCGGATCTCTTCACGGAAGTCTTTGGCAATCGGCTTTTGTTCCGTGAAGCGGGGAGTCAGGCATGAAGAAGCGAGCGAGGCGAGAGGCGGGTGCGCCAGAACTCTTCCTCAACCGGGATCTCTCCTGGCTCGAATTCAACGCGCGCGTGCTGGAGGAGGCCCAGGACGAGCAGAATCCGCTTCTGGAGAGGTTGCGCTTTGCGGCCATCGCTGCGACGAACCTCGACGAGTTCTTCATGGTCCGTGTCGCGAGCCTTGATCAGCGGCTGCGTGACGGCGATACCCAGATGGACCCGGCCGGGCTCACGCCCGCCAGGCAGCTCGAGCTGATTTCGGAGAAAGCCCACGCGATGGTGGGCTCGCTCTACGCGGCGCTCACGAAGGACATCGTGCCGGCGCTGGCCGAGCGTGGTATCCGCTTCGTTCCCCTGGAGGCGATGGATGCTCCGCAGCGGGCGTTCCTCTCCCGCACTTTTGCAGGCGAGATCCTCCCCGCGCTCACGCCCATGGCCACGGACTCCTCGCGGCCCTTTCCCATGCTCTCGAACCTGAGCCTCAACCTGGCGGTTCTCCTCGAGCCGGTGGCCGAGGGCAAGCCGCCGCGGCTGGCCGTGGTGCAGGTGCCGGCAACCTTCCCGCGTTTGGTGCGGCTGCCGGGCGGCGATGGTTCGAACTACGCCTGGCTCGAGGAGATCATCCGAAAGGAGCTCCAGGCGCTGTTCCCGGGGCAGCGCCTGATCGAGTCGGGCGTGTTTCGGATCGTCCGCGACTCGGAACTCGATCTGGACGACGAGGGGGGGCGGGATCTCATCCAGGAGCTGGAGGGGGAGCTTCGCAAGCGTCGGCGCAGCAACGTTGTTCGCCTCGACGTCGAGGCGGGGATGGGGTCGGCGCTCCTCGGGGCCCTCATGCAGCGGCTCGAGGTCGGCAAGGACGCCGTCTATGCCCTGACGGGGCCGATGGACGTGCGCGCGCTGCTGCCCATCGCCGATCTTCCCGCGCTGTCCGATCTGCGATTTCAGCCGCTGAGACCGCTTCAACTCCCCGAGATCAACCCGGATCGCGACATGTTCTCGATCCTCGACGATCGCGACCTGCTGGTCCACCACCCATACGACTCCTTTGATCCGCTCATCTCGCTCCTGGCCCAGGCCACTCACGATCCGGACGTTCTGGCCATCAAGCTCACGCTTTACCGGACCAGCGGCGATTCGCCAGTGGTGAAGGCGCTGGCTTCCGCCGCCGAGCAGGGGAAGCAGGTGACGGCTCTGGTGGAACTGCTCGCGCGCTTCGACGAGGAGTCGAACATCCAGTGGGCGAGGCGCCTGGAGGAGGCAGGGGCGCACGTCATCTACGGAATCCGCGGCTACAAGACGCACTCGAAGATCCTGCTCATCGTCCGGCGGACGGCGCGGGGCATCCGGCGCTACGTGCATCTCGGAACGGGCAATTACAACGACCGCACGGCCCGCCTCTACACCGACTACGGGCTGATGACGACCGATCCCGAAATAGGTCAGGACGCCTCGGCATTCTTCAACGCGCTGACCGGCTACTCCGATCCGCCCCGTATGCGGAAGCTCGTGATGGCGCCCATGATGCTGCGCGACAAGTTCCTCGATCTCATCGAGCGGGAGAAGCGGCGAGCCGAGGAGGGGCAGGCCGCGGAAATTCGGGCGAAGATGAACTCCCTCGAAGACGAGGAGCTCATTCGCGCGCTGTACGACGCCTCGAGCGCGGGCGTGCGTGTGTGGCTGAACGTGCGGGGAATCTGCTGCCTCAGGCCCGGTGTGAAGGGCGTGAGCGAGAACATCCAGGTGGTCTCGGTCGTCGATCGCTTCCTCGAGCACGCGCGGGTTTTCGCGTTCCGGAACGGCGGCGACGAGGAGGTGTATCTTTCGAGCGCCGACTGGATGCCCCGGAACCTGGATCGACGGATTGAGCTGCTCTTCCCGGTGGAGGACGCGGCTTGCCGCGAGAAGGTGAAGAGCGCGCTCGATGCGATGTTCCTCGATAACTGGAGCGGCCTCTGGCTGAGACCGGACGGGACCTACCACCGCAAGCGCCGCGTCAGGCGGGAAGCCTCGCCGAGGCTCCAGGAGCAGCTCTACCGCGAGATCGAGGCGGGCTACCGCCGTATGCAAGCTGCGGGCGGCACGGTGCTCGAGCCCTACCGGGCGCCCGGCGACGAGGGCACGGGGGGCTGAAGGGAAGGGGCCAGTCCCCCGGTTCAAACGCACGAGGTCGCCCGCGCGTGATCTTCGATAATCCCACGAGGCAAATGGAGGCATCCAATGTCCGAACATGTCTACAAGTCGGTTGAGCTGACGGGTTCTTCCACCAAGGGGCCGGACGAGGCCGTGCGGAAGGCCGTCGCAAAAGCGTCAAATACGCTGCACAACCTGCGCTGGTTCCAGGTCCTGGAGACGCGCGGTCACATCGACAAGGGCCAGATCGCGCACTGGCAGGTCACGGTCAAGGTGGGCTTCACGCTCGATGATTGATTCAAGGGGAGCCGACTTATTGCACCCATCGAAGCGGACCAAGCACGATGAACCCGGCTGAAGGGCGTCCGGCCGCGACCGGCTGGAGAGACCGGCTGCACGAGGTCATCTTCGAGGCCGATACGCCTGCGGGCAGGGCCTTCGACCTCCTCCTCATCGTGAGCATCATAGCGAGCGTTCTCGCGGTGATGCTCGACAGTGTCCAGAGCATCAATGCGCGGTTCGGGGCCGAGCTCTACGCGATGGAGTGGTTCTTCACCATCCTGTTCACGGTCGAGTACGTGCTGCGCCTCGTGTCGGTCGCTCGCCCCGCGGCCTATGCGACAAGCTTCTTCGGCGTGGTCGATCTGGTGGCCTTCCTTCCAACCTACGTGAGCCTGCTCGTCCCGGGCGCCCAGTATTTTCTCGTCATCCGGATACTGCGCATCCTCCGGATCTTCCGCGTCCTGAAGCTCATCACCTATCTCGGTGAGGCTCAGGTTCTCATGCGGGCGCTGCGGGCGAGCCGCCGCAAGATCGTTGTATTCCTTTTCACCGTCATGACGCTTGTGGTCCTCATGGGCTCGCTCATGTATCTGATCGAGGGGGAGGAGCACGGCTTCACGAGCATCCCGCTCAGCATCTACTGGGCCATCGTGACGCTCACGACGGTGGGCTACGGCGACATTTCGCCCGAGACGCCGCTTGGGCAGGCCTTCGCCGTGGTCATCATGATCATCGGCTACGCCATCATTGCCGTGCCGACGGGCATTGTGACGGTGGAGCTGTCGCGGGCCGCCCGCATGCCGATCACGACGCAGGCCTGCCGTCACTGCAACGCCGACGGGCACGACCCCGACGCGCGGCATTGCAAGTACTGCGGCGAGGCGCTCTGAAACAGCCACGCCGAGCGCTCGGGGGATTGCTTCGTCGGGCCTGCGGCCCTCCTCGCAATGACAGAGGGCCGCAGGCCCGACGAATGTCGCGGAAGAAGGCGCCCACCGTGCTGACCATGCCGCTCGAAGAGGCGATGCGCACGCAGCGGGCCATCCGGCGCATCAAGCCGGACTCGGTGGACGACGCGCTCGTGCTTCATCTGATCGAGCTGGCGCTCAAGGCGCCGACGGGGGGCAACCGGCAGAACGCGGAGTTCCTGATCATCCGCGACAAGCGGATCAAGCGCAAGCTCGCGGGACTGAACCGCTTCGCCTGGAACACCTACGGCCGCTTCTGGCGCTTCTTCGCGCGCAACGATCCCAAGACGCTCCGCACGATGGACGCCGTTCAGTGGGAGGCGGACCACTACGAGGACATCCCCGTCATCGTGGTCCCCTGCCTCAAGTGGAGCCGCTACGGCCCCATCGTGAGCGGATTCCGGATGCCTTATCCGGCCTTCTGGGAGAGCATCTACTACGGCTCGATCTTCCCGGCCGTGCAGAACTTCCTGCTGGCTGCTCGCGCGGCGGGGCTCGGGGCGTCACTCACCGTGATGCCTCTCTGGAACAGCCTGCTCGCGCGCCGCGCCCTCGGGCTCCCGCCCTGGGTCTCGCCGATTGCGGTCATTCCCGTCGGCTGGCCCATCGGTCGCTACGGCCCCACGACGCGCAAGCCCGTGGGGGACGCCGTCCACATCGACCGCTACGGCAACCGTCCCTACCAGGGAAAGGAGGCCGCGGCCGTCCGCCCGCTGCGACGCGCGACCCGGAAACGTCGGCCAAAGCCCGGGCCAAAGCTGCGGCCAAAGGCACGGCCAAAGTCCCGAAAAGGGTGAGCGGGGAGGAATGTCCTTGTCAAAGCCCGCCCGCCCGTGGTAGCGATGGCTGGGGGGCAGATCATCTCCGCTCCCGGCCCGGCCTTGTTACCGCAACTTGTCACACATCACTGCTAAGTAATTGAGACGTAACGCGTTTTGTCCGGGGGCCGCACCGGCGGGCGCGCTGTCCCTCGTTTTTTCCAGGCCCTCTTGGCTGTTTCGAGCAAGGTGAACCCCATGCCCCACGCGGAGTTCGTCCACCTTCACCTGCACACCGAGTACTCGCTGCTCGACGGCGCCATCAAGATCGACCGCCTGGTCGAGAAGGCGCGCGAATTCAAGATGCCGGCCGTGGCCATGACGGACCACGGCAACATGTTCGGGGCGGTCGAGTTCTACGAGAAGGCCCGCAAGGCGGGGGTGAAGCCCATCTTCGGGTGCGAGACCTACGTGGCGCCGGGCGATCGCCGCGAGAAGGAATCAAGGGCCAGCTACGCCGACACGAACCATCTGGTGCTCCTCGCCATGAACAAGAAGGGGTGCCAGAATCTCGTTCGCCTCGTCTCGCTGGCCTACCTGGAGGGGTTCTACTACAAGCC
>JAUYMQ010000012.1 GCA_030698575.1 Deltaproteobacteria bacterium | reverse complement strand
CCACCCCAGACCTCAGCCCGCCCCCGCCCGATTCCGGCGACCCCGCCCAGCCCGCCCCCGAAGCCGTCCAGACCGAGCCCGGCACCGTCCTGGTCACGCTGGATCCCACTTCTCCCCCCGTCGCCGTGGAGATCACACAGGGCGACATCGATTCTCCCATCCCCACCGATCTGAAGGCCGAGGGCGAGGCGATCATTCAAAGCGCGCTGAGCGCGCTAAGCGCGCCCGCCGTTTCAGCCCCGGCAGCCTCCCCCGATATCGCCGAGGGCCGCGCCATCGCCGAGGCCGCGCGGCAGGATCCCGATGCGTCAGCGCGTCCGGTCACGACGGAGAGCCCCCTGGCCGATATCGTGGCCGACCAGGAGCGGGCGAAAGATGCCCCCCCCTCCGTCACCGCCACCCTTCCCTCCGGCGAGATCGTGCGCGGCACTCTCGCCGGCACGGTGGAGCACCAGGGCCAGACCTATGCCCGCCTGGAGACCGAGGATGGTGCCGTATTGGTCAGCCCGCAGGACGTATCCGTTGTTCCGGACGAGACGGCGGTCGAGGCTCCTGCCTTGCCTCGCGCAGAGGCGCAGCCTCCCGCCCAGGGGCCGGTCGAGGCAGTCGCTGCCCGACCGGCCCCGCCTTCTTCCTCGAGTTTCGAGCACTTCCGCGCGCTGCTGCCCAAGGATGCCGATGGCGCGCCGGACGTCGCCGGGGTCGGGCTCAACATCATCCGCGAGACCGCAGGCCGCGTCGCGCCGTGGGCGCAGCTTACGCAGGAGGAGAAATCCCGAGCGATCGGCCGGGCGATGGAGATTTCGCAAGGAGCTATCGATGATCGTGAAACGCAAGGACGGCTTTCACGTCCTGAGCGAGTCGGGCCGCAACCTGGGCGGGCCGTATCCGAGCCGGGAGCGGGCGCAGAAGAGGCTGGCGCAGGTCGAGATGTTCGAGGCTATGTCGAAACGCCAGCCGCGCCGGGGCCTGCTGGACAGGCAGAGCCGGAGCCGCAGCGCCGACTGAAACAGCGCATGCGGGCGCCGCAAGACCTGTTCCGGTTCCTGGCCTCCCAGGGCGGCATCCGGGACCAGGGCGGCGAATTGCGCACTCTCGATATCGGCCGCGTCTTCGTCCCTGGCCATGGCCGCTTGGTACGCGCCAATGGCTTGACCTTGGACCGCGCGCGCGAGCTCGCCCAAGAAGCCGGATATCTCCCCCAGGAACGCCCCGATGCGTCGCCCGAGCAGGGCATCAACGAGTTTCTGGACCTCATCGAGCGCCAGGCCAGGGGGGAGCGCGTCTATTCCGAGCGCGACCGGGCGGAGGTCGACCGCCGGCGGGGCGAAATCCAGGCCCAGGAAGGCGATTCCGGCCAAGCCGACGCCCGGGCCGATATCGCCGCATACGCCGAGGAGATGGAGATCACCCTGACGGCCGAGGAAGCCGACGCGGCCCTTGCGCGCATGGGCGAGGGCGTGTCCGCCGAGGAAGCTGTGACGGACGTTGTTGAAAGTGGTAAGATGGCGTGGGTCGACGAGCGCGTCGCCCAGGCCCAGGAGGAAGGCCGTGGAGATAGGTGGGAAGTCCCGTTCGAGATTGACGAAGGACCAGCGTCTCGCGCTGGTGAAGGAAGGGCGCCGCCGCGCCTTGGGCCAGCCGGGACTGACGCGCGCGCAGAGGAAGGAGGGACTTCGCCAGGCGAAGAACCTGGAGGCGCTGGCCAACAACCAGAAATAACGCAGGCCGAGCAGCCAGCCGCAGACCAAGCCCCGGCCCCAGAAGCCGGGGTTTCTGATTCTGACGACGCTCTGCTCGACGGTTTTCCCGAAGGCTCCCATTTCATCGAAGGCAAGGGCCTTGCCAAAGGCAAGTGGGCGGTCGCCGACGCCGACGGCAAGATGATCTGGAACTACGAGGCGACAAAGGAGGCTGCCGCGGACAGTGCGCGCAAGCGCCTCACCAACGTGGCTGACAATGCTGCGCGCGCCGAAGAGCGACAGAACCGCGTCGCCGAGATCGCTGCGCGCCTGCGTGCCGGCGGAGAGCCGACAGATGCAGACCTCCGCCTCCTGGACCTCCATCCATCCGCGCGCTTCGAGTACATCTCGCCCGTCGTGCAGGAGATGTTCGGCGTCACGCGCCCGCGGGTGCGTCAGGCCATGGGCGACGCTCTCCGGAAGGGGTCTACCGATTCCGGCCGAACGATCTGGTTCGCGAACAGCAAGAAGGCGCTGGTGAACGCAGCCCGCTACGCTGCCGGAGATCAGACATCCGCCGCCGCGCAGCCATCTGGCGGTCAGGTGGCGGGCGACGACGCCCTCATCTCCTACCTTCGCGCCCAGCGCGAGTCGTCCGTCGAGACTCAGCGCACGGCGAGCGGCAAGCCGTTCAATCGGCTCCTGCGCGATGCGTTCCTCGCCGGCTACGATCGTCGTGTCGCCGAGCTGGAGGGCTCCATTCCCGAGGGCACGGAAATCCCGCCGCGGTTCCGCCAGGGTGCCCAGGCATCCGCCTTCCAGCGCGGAGAGAAGGCCGTAGGGTTCCACGTCGGCCAGTTCCAGAAGCAGGAACGTGGACAAGCCAAGCCCACGACCGAAACCGTCCAGACCATCGACGGCGCGCGCGAGCAGCAGGTCATTCCCGGTACAGAGAAATCCGTGCAGCAGGCCGTCGAAGCGCGCGAGGGTCGCATCAAGCCCAAGGCCCAGCAGAAGGCGGCCGATGAAGGGCTGTTCGATACAGGGGCGCGCAAGCAGGCCGACATGTTCGATGCGCCCCGGACGCCGAAAGAAGCGCCGAAGGCTGCGGACGAACCGGCAACGTCTGCCGAGTACGAAGCCGCGCGCGCCGCGCACGACGCCGCCCAACGGAAGTTCACAAAGGCCCAAGACGACTACCGCGCCAAGAAGATCGGTGACGACGAGTTCCTGGCGGCAAAGCGCGAGTACGATGAGGCGACCGCTCGCTTCGACGAAGCCTACGAGGCCGAGGCGGCGCGCATTGAAGGGGCGACCGCCAAGCCGAAGTTCAGCCTCCCGCGCGGCCCCTTCCCCTCGACCCAGGACAAGTCCGCCTTTGATCGTTTCTTCGGCGGCGAGCGCCGCGAGCTGCGCGACACCCGCGAGCCAGGGCCGGACCAGACCGTCGGCATCGGCGCCGATCTCGAGCGCATCGTCAAGATCATGGGCGCGAAACTCTACGGCGCGGACATGCCGGACGTGACGGTGAAGGAGTTGGTGCAGAACGCCTTCGACGGGGTGAAGGCGGCGCAGTTCGCGGGCGCGATCAAGGGCGAGCCCAGGATCGACATCGTCTACGAGCCCGAGAAGCGCACCATCACCGTGACGGACAACGGTGCCGGCATGACGGCGCAGACCGTGAAGGATGCGTTCCTCACCGTTGCGGGAACCGACAAGGCGGGACTTGCGCCGGACCAGGCCTCGGGCGGCTTCGGCATCGCCAAGCTCGCCTTCATCTTCGGCAACGACGGGCTGAAGCTGCATACCGTGCGCGACGGCGTGGCGGTCGATCTGGACACCAGCGGCAAGGAGTTGATGGCGGGACGGGCGACCCTGAAAGAAAGCTCCACGCGCGAGCCCAACGGCACCACGGTCACGGTCACGTTCCCGAAGACATACAAGGATGCCGGCGGCGAGATTAAGGACCTTTACGTCCCGAGCAGCCCGACCTCGTTCGGTTTCCTGCGCAAGCCGCTGATCGGCGACGTGACCGTCACGGTGAAGACTGCCAGCGAGAAGACGCCGATGACCTTGCCGGTCGGCCGCAACATCGAGTTGAAGGGGCTGCCGAAGATCACCACCGCGGAGTTCCCGTGGGGCGAGATCGATATCTATTACGGCGACGCGCCGACCGATGGCGGCTGGCAGGACCACCAGGTTCTCTCCGCCGGCCTGTGGCAGTTCGACACCCGCTTCCGCGCCACCCCCATGAAGTTCGATCCGATCCCCTATCGCATCCTCCTCAACGTGCGCTCCAAGGTGCCGGCGGAGCACGCCTTCTATCCCTTCAACAACCAGCGCGAAGATTGGTCGAAGAAGGTCGAGGAGGATACCGCCGCGCTGGAACATTATCTCCGCCTGATCAACTGGTCGCGGACGGCGAGCGGGACAAGCACCGGCTTCACCAGGTTGCAGGCCATGCGCCCCACGACCGAAGGCGCGGATTTCGACTCCCTCGATCTCAGCGATGCCTTGCCGAAACGGAGCAGTCTGGCGTTCCAGATCGCCGACCGCATTCAGGTCAAGGACGGCGCGCTCAATATCGACGGCCGCACGCTCGACAAGTTCGAGAACCCAAACACGGTCGAGGATTTCAAGGTTCCGGACGAGAGCCTGCGCGGCCTGCCGCCGGTATTCCACAACAACCTCAATGTGGACATCGTGGCCGATGCGGCGAAGCGCTCCGGTTTGCCCGAAGCCAAGCTGCGCGAGTTCTTCTACCAGCTCGGCGCCGCGGCAACTGCGTTCCGCGACGGGCTCGGCAAGATTCCAGGATCGGATTACCTGGCCTTTGCCGAGGGCAGCCCGCAGGCACGTCCCGCAGGCGTGTCTCTGGACAAGGGCTACGCCGGTGTGAACGTCTCGGTGCCGTTCAAGGGCTTCTTCATCAACCCGTTCTACGGGCCGTTCGCGGGCGGATTGTCCAAGCCCAGCGCCAAGGCGGCATCCGTCCTGCACACGCTCTACCATGAGGCCGTGCACGAGAACGAGGGCGAGCACAATCAAAGTTTCACGTCGGCGCTGTCGGCGTTGTCAGGCTTGTTCGAAGAGCATAATCCTGGGCTGGACAGCCGCATCAAGAGCGATCTTGTCGCCGCCTTCGATGCGTTCCACGCCGAGCACGACGCCCTCAAGGAGGTTTACGATGACCCCGCTACAGCAAATGTCGAGGAACATGCTGGGCAAAGCGCCCGATCGAGACAGCCTGGAAGGCCTGATCGTGACGCACCTAGCGGCTCTGGAACAGAGAGGCGAGGAGCCGGAGACCCAGGCCGAAGCGCGCGAGATGCTGAAGAAGCTGCGCAGCGGGGCGAGCGCGGCGAAGCAGATCGCGCCCTAACCGACACGCCATATGACGATCTCCCCGCCGAGACCCGCAGCGATCTTGCCTATGAGATCAGCCGCCACGAACCGGCGGCGCGCGCCTATCGCGAAGTAAACGGCCGCGACGCCACGGAGGAAGATTGGCGCGCGGAACTGTTCGACCTTGCCGATCCGCTGACTGCCCCGCGCGCCGATGTTCCGGTGGCCGATCTCGATCTGTCCCGGCGCTCGATCAGCCAAGCCGCAGTCAGGCGATATTCCGAGATGCTGGCGACCGGCAACGCGCCGCCGCCCGTACTCGTGCGTCGCGGCGACAGCGGCCGATGGGAATTGCTTGAGGGCGGACATCGCGTCGCCACTGCGCGCGCGGCGGGCCGGGAGACGATCCTGGCGGTCGACATTGGCCGCATCCTCGATATGGACTGGGTAGCGTATCTGCGCGGCGAAACGACACCGGAGATGCCGCTCGCTTCGCGCGGCGGTCGCGAACGCTTCGCCCTCCCCCGTCAGTCCCCACCTTTCTTCTCCGCCCTCACCCGCGCCGCCGAATCCCTGAAGACCGAAAAAGGCTCCGGCCCTCAGATGCTCGCCGCGCTGCGCAACACGCAGGGCGTGAAGGAAGACGAGATCGCCAGCGTCGGTCTGGACAAGTTCCTCAAATTGAGGGGCCAAACGACGAAGGACGACATCGTCGAGTATATCGGCTCGCTCCAAGCCGCCGCGCAGCGCTATGAAGAAGGCGAGACGGCTGCCCAGATCGCTCAGTCGATGGACCGTGGCGAAACGACCGTACGCCGATGGCTCGAACGCGCCGGCGTCACCATGCGCACGCCCGCCGAAAGCAAGGGCGTTACCGAAGACATCCGCGCCCTGGTGCGCGACATGGCCGAGACCATGTACGCAGCCCCCGGCGTCGGGCTCGCGGCGACACAGGTCGACGTGCACAAACAGGTCATTATCATCGACACATCGGAAGCGCGCGATACGCTGCTGGTCCTGATCAACCCGGAGATACTGGCAAGCGAAGGATCCCAGTATTGCGAAGAAGGCTGCCTATCTGTCCCAGGGGTCTATGAGGCTGTCGAGCGCGCCGAGTGGATACACGTGCGCGCAGTGGGCCTGGACGGCAAGCGGTTCGAATTCGAATCCGAAAAGCTGCAGGCCGTATGCATTCAGCATGAAATGGATCATCTGTAGGGGAAGGTCTTCGTCGACTATCTTTCGCGCCTCAAGCAGAACCGCATCCGCGCCAGGATGCAAAAGCGGGCGCGTCAGTCGGCCTGACGCGCGCGGTTCCCAGAAGCTGTGAAACTCATCTTT
>JAUYMQ010000003.1 GCA_030698575.1 Deltaproteobacteria bacterium | reverse complement strand
CGGCGCCCGGGCTCTCGACGATGTAACCGTCGTCGTCCGCCGCCGGATGGTCGAGGAGGTAACGGATCACCTCCTCGCTAATCCCGGCGTCCTTCAGCCGGACGATCTCCCCGGCGCTCCCTGAAAACGCGACGGGGCGATTCTGCACGAAGACCAGGATGGTCTCGTTCGAGAGGCCGCTTTCCGCGAGCGTGACAAGCTCATCGATCGAAGCGAGCAGCCCATTGGCCCTCACGGGCGCGGCCAGAGCGAGAAGAAAGCAGAGAACCAGGACGGCGCGCTTCATGGCGAGTCTCCCTTTTCCGCGGCTTCCGGCCGCCGCACCACCGAATGGGCGTCGGTCTGCTCGTAATCGTCGTGGTGGTAGCGGGCGTCGGCAGCGCCGGATTCCTCGGCCGGAGCGGCCGTCCGGTCTTCGTCGTTCTTCACCGGCTTCCAATCCGGCCGCTCATCAGGCGTGGCGACGAGCATTCGCCTGACCACCGTCTCGCCCACGCCCAGGCGTTTCAGGCGGATGACGTCGTCGGCCGTGATCGTGAAGGCGGAGTCGGTGGCGTCGAGGATGCGAAGGATCTCGCTCTCGCTGAAGCCCTTTTGACTGAGCAGGATGACGTCGTAGACGCTGACGGCGTGCGACGGCGGCGCAAGACCGAGCGAAACCGCCAGGAAGGAGAGGCAGAGAAGCATGGGGAGGTGGCGAATCATGGACACGCCCTGGGACAAAGGGAATCGCCGACCCTGACGAACAGGCCGGCCCCTCCCCAGGCCGCCTGGCAGGCCACGGCTCGATCAATCCTGGACTCTACCTTGATCAACGGGGAATCGATACAGGTTTCCGGGCAAAGTCGAGACGCTCGGGCTCCGCGAAGACGCCCGGAATGACAGCCGGCGTGTCGCCTTCGGGCACGGCATCCACGCCTGCATCGGCGCCGCCTTTCGAGGAACGGGGTTGCGCATCGCGCTACCATGGGGGGATAATCAAGAGCGGTGGAAAATTGAAACAATCTGGTAATCTTCGGAGGAGACGGAGCGGACCCGATCGTCCGCCGGCCTACCCGTTGCCGTCACCTGGGGCTCCGACGATGCGATGTGAAAGTTGCGCGTTTGAAAACCCGGAAGGGATGGGCTTCTGTATCAAATGCGCAAATCCGTTGAGCGCCGTCTGCCCGGGGTGCGGCTTCGCGAATCCTCTTCAGGCTGATTTCTGTGGAAAGTGCGCCGCATCCCTCAGGTCGCGTCCGTCCCTCCGCGATGAAAAACCTGCCCGCCCCGCAGAACGCCGTCAGCTCACGGTCATGTTCTGCGATCTCGTGCGCTCGACCGAGCTGTCGCAGCGCCTCGATCCCGAGGAACTCCGCGTGGTCCTGCGGGCATACCAGCAGGCATGCGGTGCGATCATCGGCAACTTTGGCGGCGAGATCGCGCAATATCTGGGCGACGGCCTCCTGGTGTACTTCGGCTACCCCCAGGCGCATGAGGACGACCCCGTCCGCGGAGTGAGCGCGGCCCTTGCCATCCTGGACGAGCTTCCCCAGGTCACCGCCCGGCTGGGCGAACGGTTCGCCACCCTCGAAGAGGCGCCGCTCCAGGTTCGCGTCGGCGTTCACACGGGGCCGGTCGTGGTCGGGGAGATGGGGAGCGACAAGAAGCACGAGCAGCTCGCGCTCGGCAACGCCGTCATTCTGGCCTCGCGGCTCCTGGAAGTCTCCGAGCCCGGCTGGGTCGTCATAAGCGAGGCGACACGCCGACTGGTGCAGGGTGTTTTTGTATTCGAGGATCTGGGCAACCGGACCCTGAAGGGGTTCGACAGAGCCGTGAAGGTCTCGCGGGTCCTGAGCGCCAGCGGGGTCAAGAGCCGTCTCGATCTGGCCTCGGCCTCGGGGCTGACGCCCATGGTCGGGCGGGAGCAGGAGGCCTCGCTCCTTCTTGATCGCTGGGCGCAGGTGGGGGAGGGACTGGGCCAGGTGGTGCTTCTCGGCGGCGAGGCGGGAATGGGCAAGTCCCGGCTCGTCGAGCTGCTGCGCGAGCGGCTTTCCGAAACGGCGCATGCCTGGCTCGAGAGCCGCTGCACGCCTTACCATCAGAACAGCGTCTTCTATCCCGTCATCAGCTTCCTCGAGCACGCGCTGCGGTTCGGCCATGACGATCCCGTGGAGACGAAGGTTGCCAGGCTGGAGCAAGCCCTGCGCCCCATCGGCATTCCGCTCCCGGAATCGATGCCCATCTTCGCCTCGCTTCTCTCGCTGCCGCTTCCCGAAGCCTACGCGGCGCCGTCTCTCAGCCCGGAGGCGGAGCGCCGCAAGACGCTCGAGATGCTCTCGGCGTGGCTTCTCGCGCAGAGCGAGCAGCGGCCGGTCGTTCTCGTGATGGAGGACCTGCACTGGGTCGATCCCAGCAGCCTCGAGCTGCTCGGGATGCTCGTCGATCAGATTCCCACCGCTCGCGTCCTGATCCTGCTCACCTTCCGCCCCGGATTCGAACCTCCCTGGGCGAACCGATCCTATGTTGTGCATCACACGCTTCACCCGCTCACCCGCAAGCAGATCGAGTTCATGATGAAGCTGCTGACCGGAGGGAAGTCCCTTCCCCGAATGATCGTGAAGCAGCTGATCGAGAAGACCGACGGTGTGCCGCTCTTCGTGGAGGAGCTGACGCAATCCGTGCTCGAATCGGGACTCCTGGCGGAGAGCGACCAGGCATATGAGCGGGTGGACCCGCTCCCGCAGTTCGCCATCCCGGCGACGCTCCAGGATTCGCTCATGGCCCGGCTCGATCGGCTCGGGCCGGCGAAGGACGTCGCGCAACTCGCCGCCGTGCTCGGCCGCGAACTTCCCCACGAGCTTCTCGTGGCCGTGTGCCCCCTCGATGCAGGATCCCTCGAGGCGGCGCTCGATCGTCTCGATGAAACGGAGATTCTCTACCGGCGGGGCGCGCCGCCCCGTGCCGTGTACATCTTCAAGCACGCGCTGATCCAGGAGGCCGCGTATCAGTCGCTGCTCAAGAGCAAGCGGCAAGAGTGCCACGCCAGAGTGGCGCGCATTCTTCTCGAACGCTTTCCTGATCGCGTGGCGACGGGTCCGGAAGTGATTGCACGGCATTTCGAGGAGGCGGGTCTCTTCGCAGAGGCGATCTCACATTACCGCGAGGCGGGAGAGCGCGCTGCCCGGAGATCGGCCAATGCCGAGGCGATCGACCACCTGCGAAAGGCGCTGGAACTGCTGGCGCTGACGCCTGAGGGGCCGGAGCGCGACCGGCTCGAGCTGGTCTTGCAGGTCCCGCTCGGCGCCAGACTCCTCGAGGTGCAGGGCTACGGGGGCGCCGACGTCGAGCGCGCCTACGCGAGGGCGCGGGAGCTTTGCAGCGAGAGCAGCGACGCCCCCGAGCTGTTTCGCGCACTCTGGGGGCTCTCTGTCTTCTACCAGGCGCGAAACGATCTGAAGGCCTCCGTCGAGCTGGGCGAGCAGCTTCTCGAAATCGCCGGGAAAGCCGGCGATTCGAATCTCCTCGTGATGGCGCATATGTCGCTCGGCAGCCCGCTCTATTGGCAGGGCGACTCGGCGCGCTCGCTCGAGAACGTCGAGAAGGTGATCGATCTCTATAATCCGGCCGTGCACCGGCCGCTTGCGACGCTTTATGGCGAGGATCCGGGCGTGACCTCCCGGTGTTACGCGTCACAGGCGCTATGGCAGCTCGGCTACCCGGATCAGGCCCTCGGACGAATCGAGGAAGGAATTTCACTCGCCCGGGAGGGCACGCACCCTTTCAGTCTCGCCTACGCGCTCTGCTGGGGCGCCGCAACTCACCGTCTGCGAGGCGAGCACGAGCAGGCCCGGGCGCGCGCCGACGAGGCCATCGCGCTGTCGATCGAGCAGGACTTCTCGCTGTGGCTGGGGCTCGGACGGGCGACGCTCGGGTGGGCGCTCTCGCGGGAGCGCCCGGAGGAGGAATGGCTGCCTCTCATGGAGCAGGGTGTGGCCCAGCTCGCTGCCACGGGAACGGAAGTGGGGGCGCCGCTCATTCTCGGCATGCTCGCGCAGGCCTACGGCGACGTGGGGCGGATCGACGACGCCCTCGGCACCCTGGAGAACGCGCTGGACCTCTCCCAGCGGCGGCGCAGCCCCTTCTGGGACGCCGACCTGCTTCGCCTCATGGGGGATCTTCAGTTGAAGCAGAAGACCCCATCAGCGCGCTTGGCCCGCAGCCACTACGAGCGGGCGATCGCGGTGGCGCGCAAGCTCAAGGGACGGTCGCTGGAGCTTCGAGCGGCGACCAGCCTGTGCCGGCTGCTCATGGAACAGGGGGACGGCCAGGCGGGGCGCGCGTTCCTCGGGGATGTGTGCGGCTGGTTCACCGAGGGATTCGAGACGCAGGATCTCAGGTCGGCGAGGGCTCTTCTCGATGGAGTTACTCCGTGAGCCTCTCGTCGATTAGAGGGTGAAGCCTCCTGGCGTAGACATCGTGGCCGCTGACATTCGGATGGACGCCGCCTCGAAAATGCCTTTGCTTGTGGATGGAGTCGTTGATGGTGTTGATCCAGTTCTGATCGCTGCACCACCCGTGCTTCGGAAAGCCTTCGTCGACGACGCCGTTCGCCGCCACGTCCTCGTTCACGTCCAGGTAAGTCCAGCCGTGATCCTCAGTCTCCGTCCTGATAGTCTCGTTGAGGTCTCTCAGCACCCCGGACATCCACTCTGAATCGCCCGCCGAGATGCCCGCCAGAGGTTCGGGTTTGCCCTGGGATCGCGGGGGCGCATGATTGCAAGCCACTCCCTCGCCGTCCCTCGCCGGGTCGGGGTATCCCGTCACAATGATGTGTTTCGTGTATCCGGCGAGCTCCTTGTCGATCTCCTCGCGCAGCTTCTTGTAGCTTCCGACGAGACACAGAAGTTCGTGCTCGATGATGGGGCGCGCGATGTTGCACTCGACAACAGGCAGCATGCATGCGGCCACAATCTGTGTCGCCAGAATGTCATTGGTCCCTATGGAAATGGTCAGGACATCGATCGGCGGCTCGTAGGGCTCGGTGGGGATCCGCTGGTTATCCAGCTCTTTGGCCCATTTGAGCGCCTCTTCGACCTGAGGGGCAAGCGGCTCTCTGTACCTGTCCGGCCGAAGCCAGCGCTTCCACAACGGCGCCACTCCGTCGTAGGGGCCGAGAAGGCCCTTCGCTATCGACGCTCCTGAACAGGCAAATGAGCGGAACTCGATCGTCTTGGGCTGTGGGGAATTGCGTATTCGCTCGACTGCGTCGAACGTGCCGGCGTGCATGGATCGGTTGCAGCGCTCGTCCTGCCACTCCGGCATCCAGTCCCAGGGCGGCCACTTTGAGGCATCCTTGTCCGGGGCCCCCTGGCCGGAAGCTATCGAGTCGCCGATGGCCGCGACGTGAAAGGTTGCCCCGGAAGGCGCCGCCATCTGGTGTCCGCAGCCGCCGGCCAGTCCAAGAGCGATCGCAATCGTGATGCATCCCTCTAGCCAGCCGAATGATCTCTTCATTTCCGGCCTCCTGGGAAAGGGGGTGAAGGATCTATCTGACCCTACACCGTTTGTAGTATAGTATCACGGCGATTTTAAACTAATCATGCAATCTGGCGATCTCGCTATGGACATCGCCGGCCGCCGCCCGCCGGATGCTGTCCGGCCGTCCGAATCTCCAGAGGGAGAGGGCCCATGGGACTTCTCACGCTCCGGCGTTTCACGCGCAACGCTGTCCGGGCCCGGTTCACCGGGAACCGGGTGATGGACCCCATCGTCGCGACCTACCACGTCACCAGCTACTGCAATCTGGACTGCGTCTATTGCGAGGACTTCGGGCAGAGGAAAAACCGGGGCATGAAGAATGCCTTCCTCGGCCTGGAGGATGCGAAGAAGGTGCTTCGCGTCATTCGGACCGCCACCGAGAACCTCATCCTGACGGGCGGCGAGACGCTGCTTCATCCCGCCATCGACGATCTCACCGCTTACGCCTCCGAGATCGGATTCAAAGGTATTGCGCTCATCACGAACGGCGTCCTGCTCCCGAAGCACGAGTCCGTGCTCGCGCACCTGACGCGGCTCATCATCAGCCTCGACTCGCTCGATGGCGTGGCCTGGGACCGAATACTGGCGTCTCGTGTGGGCACCGCGGAGCGGATCATCGGTGTGGTGCGGCGCTACGCGGCCCTGCAGGGGGACTATGGATTCAAGATGATCGTCAACTGCGTGGTCATGCCCGACACCATCGGAATGGCCCGCGAGGTCATCGACTTCTGCGTGAAACACGACGTCGGGTTCTCCCTCTCGCCCCAGGGCCTGCGGGACCAGCCGCACGCCGAGTTGCTGGAGAAGCCCGAGTACCGGCGCCTCGTGGAGGACGTTCTGCGAATGAAGGAGGCGGGCTACGACGCGGTGGGAAGCCGCGTCTACCTGAAGCACATCCTGAATTTCGAGGAGTTCCAGTGCTACCCGACGCTGAACATCCGGGTCATGCAAAACGGGGACTTCATCTACCCGTGCCGGCCGATAGCGGACCGAAGCGACGGGCGTGGTGGCGTCGCGGCAAACCTTCTCGAGTTCGATGACTTCCGGGAGGCTTTCACGCATGCCGTGCGGAAGTACGGCCAGCCTCCGAAAGGCTGCCGGAGCTGCTTCCAGCAG
>JAUYMQ010000650.1 GCA_030698575.1 Deltaproteobacteria bacterium | reverse complement strand
AGGCGCCGCGGCCGTTGCCGGGCACTTGTCCGGCGAGCCAGCGGCTGAGGCCGAGCCCGAACCCGCCGGGCAAGCGGATCAGCCCCAGCAGGCCGACACCGACGAGCAGCATGAGCGGACCGAGCAGCTTGCGGGCGACGAGAACCACGGGGATCGATGCCCCCTGGAGCTGGAGGCCGAGCACCACCGCGAGCCCGCCGACCACCGAGTAGACGAGGACCTTGCCGGCGACATAAGCGAGGGAGGCGCCCAGGACGGGCGCCGTCCCGGCCCGGCTCGCGCTGAAGGCCAGCGCGCCCAGGTTCGTCGTGAGCTGGCAGGGTGAGGTCGCCCCGATGAGCCCGAAGAGCAACGCGCTCACCAGCGGGACGCTGCTTCCCTCGATCCAATCCTGGATCACGAGGATGGGGCCCTGAGTGAGCCCGCTCAGCCACGAGTACCAGGCGATCACTATTTCAGCCATGGCGCCTCGGGCCTCCCGCGATCAGGCCAGCTCCCTCCGCAAGCGATCGAACTCCTCCCGGCTGATCTCGCCCCTGGCGTAGCGCGTCCTGACGATCTCGAGCGCGTCGTCCTTCGACCGGTCTCGAGGCGACTCACCCGACGCCCTGGCCAGCCACCTGACGGCGAAGACCACGCCCACCACCACGAGCGCCAGGAGACCGAGACCCAGGAGGAAGTTGACCAGCATCGCGGCTCCCATCCATCCGAACCCACCCCAGCAGCCTTCCATCATTCCCAGTCCCAGTCCCTCCTGAGGCCATTCAAGGTCTCCGGTCATCGAGCAGATACCGGACCAGCCGCTTCGCAGGCTCGCCCTGCCAGTCGCGCTCACCGCGCACGAGGCCCACCAGGCGCCCCTTCCGATCGATCAAGGCCGTGTTCGGGTGCGCCCGGAGGCCAAAGCGCTCCGGGCTCCGCCCCTCCCGGTCCAGCAGCAGTGGGAACCGGACCCCGAAGCGCTCGGCGAAGCGTCGAACCGTCTCGCCGTCTTCGCCGAGGTTCACGCCGACCACCGCGAGTCCCTCCCCACCGAACTGCCGCGACAACGCCACCTTTGCGGGAGCCTCCCGCAGGCACAGCGGTCAGGTGGTCGTGAAGAACCCGAGCAGGACCACCTTCCCCCGGAACTCTTCAGGTATCGCCACCACTCGCCCTGTCAGGTCCGGCAGGGAGAGCGCCGGGCTCGGCGCCGGTTCCGGAATCGCCTGGACGCTGAGGGCCGCGAACGGGTCGCCCGCAGCCGAGCCGGGTCCGGCCACTGCCAGGACCCAGGTCCCAAGCACAAGTAACGAAATTGATCTCACCGTGTGCCCCATCAGCTCCCGGCAAGCAGCGCTCGGAGGTTCTCGCGCAGCCGGGCGAGCGAGTCCGGGTCGTCAGTCCGGTGGTAGGCGCGGATCCGAGCCTGGCGATCGACGAGGACGAATCGCGAGCTGTGCAGGATCAGTCCGCCCGAGCCGTGAGAGGCGAAAGCCGGGCCCGGGCCGAGCGGCCAGCCCGGCACACCACCCTGGGCGGCCGGGCTCGCGTCAGACACGCCCAGCTTGAAGCCGCCCTTGGCGAGCCCGTAAATGGCTGGCTTCGGCCCCGTCAGGAACAGCCAGCGCCCGGGATCCGCCCCGTACCGCTCGGCATAGCGCCGGAGCACCTCGGGTGTGTCGTGGCCCGGGTCCACCGTGATGGACACGAAGCGGAGGTCGGCAGAGCCGGCGAACTCCTTCTGGAGGCGCTGCACCTGGAGGCTCTGGAGCGGGCAGGTCTCGGTGCACTCCGTGTAGATGAAATTGGCGAGCCAGACCTTGCCGCGAAGGTCGGCAAGGGTCACGGTGCTCCCACTGCGCTCAGTCAGCCGGAAGTCCGGCACCAGCCCGTAGTCCGCGAGGGTCTCGACCGTACCCTCTGCGGGCAGGGACTGCGGCTGGCGCCAGAGGGAGGCGAGGGCGACGCCGGTGAGCGCTAGGCCCAGGGCGGTCGCACCGAGCGAGAGCAGCCCCCGGCGTCTCATCCCGCGATCTTGACGAGGGTGATCATGCCGCCCTCCATGTGCATGGGCTTGTGGCAGTGGAAGACCCAGTCCCCGGGGTTGTGGGCCGCGAACTCGATCTCTACGGCGCCCATGTGGGCTTCCACGTCGACGCTGTCCTTGACTAGGGGGTGCGCCAGGCGCTGTCCGTTGACGGACAGGACGGCGAAGGACTGACCGTGGAGGTGCATGGGATGCGCCTCCATGCTCATGTTGCCGAGGCGCACCCGCGCTCGCTCGCCCCGCTTCACGGCGATGGGATCGGTGGACGGGTACTGCTTGCCGTTGATCGTCCAGGCGTCGGAGCCCATCATCCCGCCGCTCAGCGTCTGGCTGAAGCTCCGCACCGTGCCGGACGCCGGCGCGAGCACGTCGCGGCCCTGCCCCAGGCTGTAATGCCAGAGGTGAAGACCGGCCGTGCCTTCCGTCACCGCGTCCGGCCTGCGGCCCTCGCGCCCGTCGTAGACCAGGAGGGCCTGCTCGCCCGCGGCCGCATGCCCGGGCTGGGCGCAGTAGAGCCACCAGGAGCCGGGTCGATCCGCGTTGACCAGCACGTCGTAGCGTTCGCTGGGCGCGATAGGCACCGCGTCCACGGCGACGGCCTCGACGAGCGGATTGCCATCGGTGTGGGTGACGCGCAGCTGATGCCCCGCCAGGCGGATGACATGGGTGTGATCGGCGCTGGCGTTGATCAGGCGGAGCCGCACGCGCTCACCCTTCCGCACCCGGAGCGGCTCGGTGGCCGGGTACGCTTTGCCGTTGATGGTCATGGTGTCGTAGGCCGGCATGTTCTGAGAGCCGCCACCCATCATCCCGCCCATGCCCCGGCCCATCATCCCGCCACCCATCATTCCGCGGCCCCTCATGCCGCTCATCATCCCGCCCATCTCACCGCGGCCTCCCGCGATCCCTT
>JAUYMQ010000463.1 GCA_030698575.1 Deltaproteobacteria bacterium | reverse complement strand
CGGCGCTGGCGTCGTCGAGCTCTGGCCGGAAATTCTCGTCCTTCTAGGCTTCATGGCTTTCTTCATGCTGGCCGTTTCCCGCAGCCTCTCGAAGCTCAAGGTCTGACCCATGATCTCCTGGCACAACGTGAAGGCGCTCTTCTGGAAAGAAACGATCCGGCTTCGACGGGACAAGAACACGATTCGGTCGATCATCGCCCAGCCGATCGTCTTCCTGATCATCTATGGCACGATGATCACCTATCAGGCGCTCAACATCTCCTGGGTCGTGGAGGATCACGACCGCACGGAGCTTTCGCGCCGCCTGGTCGCGGAGGTGATGGCCACAGGGCGCTTCGAGGAGCCCCATGCGGTTATGGGCGGAGAGCAGCGGCTCGAAGCTTTCCAGCGCAAGCGCGCCAGCGCCGCCCTGATCATTCCGGAAGGTTTCAAGCGCGAGCTTGTCCGGGGCGAGCCCGGCTATCTTCAACTGCTGCTGAACGGCGCCGATCCACTCGTGGCCACGCGCGCGGGCGCGTATATCACCCAGGTAGCGCTCCGGCTCCAATCCTCGGGGCCGCCCGCCCTCTCCTCGAAAGCGCTCGCGAAGACCCTCGCGAGCGGGCGCATCGAGGTCCGCCGCCGCTTCTGGTACAACCCGACCCTGTCCGACAAGTTCTATTTTCTCTCGGCGCTCCCGGCCATCCTGATTACCCAGGTCTGCATCGCGCTCGCCTCTGCGGCCATGGTGAACGAGAAGGACCAGGGAACGATGGAGCAGCTTCTCTCCAATCCGCTGAACACGTTCGACATCGTCATCGGAAAAACGCTCCCCTATATCATCGTGGCATACACGATGCTGCTGTTCGTCACGCTGGCGGAGATCTTCATCTTCAACATGCCCTTCCGGGGCAACCTGCTCGCCCTCCTCGTCGCCACCCTCCCCTTCGTCCTGGCAAGCACGGGGTTGGGGCTAATCTTCTCGGCGGTCAGTCGCAACATTCTGCAGGCATCCTTCATCGGCTTTTTCTTCATCCTGTTCTCGGTCAATCTCTCCGATTACTTCTACCCGACACAGACCATGCCCGAGGCAATAAGGCTATCGAGTTTTCTGTTTCCGATGAAATACGAGGTCTGGATACTGCGGGGCATAGGCGTGAGGGGGGCAACGCTCCTCGAGATGTGGGTGCCGATCACGGCTTGCATCGCTTACTTTCTTGCCACGCTCGCGATCCTCTCGCGGGTGACCCGGAAGACCATCGCTTGAAACACCCCGGCGAAGAATCTATCCCCTCACCACCGGTCCAGGGAGGTCCCAAACATGTCGATCAGCGGTAAGGTAGTGGCGATAACAGGGGCTGCGAGCGGCATTGGCCTCGCCGCATCGAAACTGTTCGCGAAGTCAGGCGCGACCGTCCTGATGTCCGACCTCGATGCTGCGGCCCTCGAGGCTGCCGCAGCGGAGATCAGGAAGGACGCCCCGACGGCGCAGAGCTTCCCGGCCGACGTCACCAAACCCGCGGATGTCGAAGCGCTGGTCCAGGAAGCCCGGAAAGCGCACGGCCGGCTGGACGTCATGGTGAACAACGCCGGCGTGCTGGTCACGGGACCATTCGACGCGATGACGGAGGAGACGCTTGCGCGGCACATCGAGGTCAATCTCCTGGGGGTGATGTACGGAACCCTGGCGGCGGCACGGCTCATGCGCGCGCAGCCGGGCGGAGGGCACATCGTGAACATTGCATCCCTCGCGGGGCTCTCCGCCGTTCCGGGCGCCGCGGCCTACTGCGCCTCGAAGTTCGGTGTGCGGGGCTGGACGCTGTCCTGCGCCCAGGAGCTTCGCGACACGCCGGTGCGCCTGACGGTCATCTGCCCCGACGCCGTCGAGACCCCCATGGTCGAACGCGCCGCCGCCGAGGCCGGCTCGCCGATCATCTTCTCGGGCACGACACTCACCGTCGATCGTGTGGCCCGGGCCATCGTCCAGGCCGTCGAGAAGCCGCGGCGCGAGGTCTGCATTCCCGCACACCGCGGGTTCCTCGCCAAGATGGGCTCCCTGTTCCCCGATACAGGCGACTGGCTTCTCGCGCTTTTCGAGCGCACGGGCCGCGCAAACATTGCCCGGCGGGGCCGGACAGGCGGCTGAGAAGCGTGGCGCAGGCAGCCTCCCGACAGCCCTTGCGCGGCCGTTCGCTGCCCGAACGCCTGAATTTTGGCATCCCGGCCGCGTTGCGGTATATTCTGCAGAAGGCGGATCAGGGACCGATTCACTTCATGCAGAATTTCATGCAGAAAAGGAAAAGCGGGGGTCCGCCTGCCCTCAGGGTAGCTCCACACCGGCCCACCGCTCCTCTTATATGACCCACAACAGCCTCACGCCGCGGCCCGCCCGGCGGTCCGGTACTCCTGCCAGCCGTTCATCGATCACCCTCGCACTCGCCTCTTTCCTGGCGCTCGCCCTGACCGGGCCGGGATGCGGCGGACCCCAGGCCGACGTCCCCCAGGATTTCGCCGTTCCCGTCGAGATGGCGAAGGCTGAAATCCGGCCCATCCGGCAGGTGCTCGATCTCGTCGGCAGCCTCGAGGCCAAGGAAGCCGTGATGCTCAAGCCCGAGATCTCGGGCAAGGTCGCCTCGATTCATTTCAAAGAGGGAGAGCAGATCGAGGAGGGGGCGCTCCTCGTCAAGCTCGACGACATCGAGACGGCTGCTTCACTTCGCGAGGCCGAAGCCGACCTCTCGTTCGCGCGCGCGGAGTATGAGCGGCGTAAGGACCTCTTCGCCAAGCAGGTCGTGTCGAAGCAGGAAATGGAGCGCACCCGCGCCGAGATGGATCGCGCAGCGGCGCGCGTCGAGGTGATGAAGGCCCGGTTGGTGAAGACAAGCATCAAGGCCCCCTTCTCCGGCACCATAGGGAGGCGGCGAGTGAGCCCCGGCGCCGTCGTCGAGCCCGGTGACGATCTGGCCAATTTCGAGGTCATCGACCCGCTCACCCTCAACTTCGAGGTTCCGGAGCGCTACCTTCCCGGCGTCCGGACCGGGCAGCCGGTGAAGCTGAAGGTTGTCGCTTTCCCGGACAGGGACTTCGAGGGAACGGTCTATTTCATCAACCCTCGCGTGAGCGCGGCCAGCCGCTCCGTTACCGTCAAGGCTCTTGTTCCCAACCCGGAGCTCGTCCTTCGGGCGGGGATGTTTGCCAACACGCAACTGGTCATCGAGGAGAGGGATGAAGCCATCACCGTCCCGGAGCAGTC
>JAUYMQ010000460.1 GCA_030698575.1 Deltaproteobacteria bacterium | reverse complement strand
TCCGCTTCGCGACGCCGCCTGCAACCTGTCATTGCGAGGAGCGCTAGCGACGAAGCAATCCCCCGCGTGCTCGCTCGCCAAGACGCCGGGGGCCGTATCCGAGATGGCACTTGCCAGGGGATTGCTTCGTCGGGCCTGCGGCCCTCCTCGCAATGACATGCGAAAGAAGCGCCGTTCGTGATGAGTTGAATCACCCAAGACCCCCCACTTGAATTGCTGCTGGTAAGTTAGGAGAAAGCGATGGATCTGGAGCTTGCCCCCGACGACCGCGCATTTCGCGATGAACTCAGAAAGTGGCTCGCGCGGAACGTGAAGAAGCGGGCGACTTCAAAGCCTCGCACGCTCGAGCCGGGCGCCGAGGGAACGGTGGAAGGGCAGCGCGCATGGCAGCGGAAGCTCCACGATGCGGGCTACGTCGGCATCGGCTGGCCCCGCGAGTTCGGTGGGCGGGGCGCGTCGCTCATGCAGCAGGTGATTCTTGGCGAGGAGCTGTCCCGCCACGGCGCGCCGGGCATCATCGGCATTCTGAGCGTGCAGATGGTCGGCCCCACACTCATCCAGTGGGGCACCGAGGCGCAGAAGAAGCGCTACCTGCCGAAGATCCTGACGGCGGAAGAGATCTGGTGCCAGGGTTACTCCGAACCCGGCGCCGGAAGCGATCTGGCGGCGCTCCAGACGCGCGCCGTGCTCGACGGCGATCACTACGTGGTCAACGGCCAGAAGATCTGGACGAGCAACGCGCACTTCGCCGACTGGATGTTCTGCCTCGTTCGCACGGATCCCGAAGCGCCGAAGCACCGGGGGATCAGCTATATCCTGATCGACATGAAGACGCCCGGCATCACCGTGCGGCCGCTCGTGCAGATGACGAAAGACGCGCAATTCAACGAGGTGTTCCTCGACAACGTGCGCGTGCCGGCCTCGAACATCGTGGGCGAGCCGAACCACGGCTGGTGGGTGGCGAACACGACCCTGCAGCACGAGCGAAACATGCTCGGATCCCCGACGCATTCGGCTAACCTCTTCGATGGCCTTCTTCGAATTGCCCGCGCCAGGCGCAAGAACGGACGGCGCGCCACCGAGGATCCGGTGACGCGCCAGCAGCTCGCCGCGCTCAAGACCGAGGTCGAGGCCATGCGCCTCAACTTCTACCGCAACCTCACCGAGGCGATGCGCGGGAAAGAGCCGGGGGTCGAGGCCTCGATCACCAAGCTCAACATCACGTCGCTGAACCACCGGCTGGCGGAGGCGGTCCTGGAGCTGCTCGGCCCCTACGGATCGCTCTACCGCGGATCGAAGCACCTCGTGGACGACGGCTTCTGGCCCTATGAGCTGATGTTCTCGCTCGGGATGATCATCGGGGGCGGCACGTCGCAGATTCAGAAGAACATCATCGCGCAGCGGGGGCTCGGGCTCCCGCGGGCGAACTGAGGGCGCAATGGACTTCGCTCTTTCAGCCGAACAGGAGCAGCTGCGCGACTCGGCTCGCGCGCTGCTGGCCCGCGAATGCCCCACCACCCGCGTGCGCCGAACCATGGAGAGCCCGGCCGGCCACGACCCGGCGCTCTGGAAGACCTTCGCCGAGGCGGGCTGGCTCGGCGTCCTCGTCCCGGAGGCGCATGGGGGCGCCGGGCTCGGGCTGCTCGACGCGGCGGTTCTCATGGGCGAGATGGGACGGGCGCTCGCGCAAGGGTCCTATCTTGTCTCGTCGATCGGCGCGGTGACAGCGCTTCGCGAAGGCGGCTCCGCCGCGCAGCAGGCAACCTGGCTCCCCCGGCTGGCGAGCGGCGAAGCGATCGCCACGCTGGCGGTGGCCGAGGCGCCGGAGGGGCGATACGACGGAGCGGGCGTCGAAGCCCGGGCGAAGCGCCGCGGCGGCGCTCACGCGCTCGACGGAACGAAGATCTTCGCAGAGGGGGCCCAGGTCGCCGATCTCGTGCTCGCGGCCTTCCGGACAGCGGCGGCGAAGAAGAACGGCGACGACTTCGCCGGCGTGGAGCTGTTCGCCGTTCCCGCCCCCTCCCGCGGGCTCGGCGTGCAGCCCCTCGTGTCGGTGGATGAGACCAGGCGCCCCTGCGAGGTGCGGTTCCGGAACGTCACCGCCGGCGCTGCGGAAAGGCTGGCCGGGCGCGGGAAGGGATCGGGGCGCGCGCTCGCGCGGGCGCTCGACGCCTGCGCCATCGCAGTCTCGGCCGAGAGCGTCGGTGCCGCCGAGCGCGCTCTCGAGCTGGCCGTCGAGTACGTGAAGGTGCGCGAGCAGTTCGGGCGCCCCGTCGGAACCTTCCAGGCGGTGCAGCACATGGCGGCCGAGGCCGCCGCCAGGCTCGAGCCGGCGCGGGCGCTGGTCTGGCACGCGGCCTGGGCCTTCGATGCCCGGCCGCGCGAGGCTCCCATGGCCGCGTCGATGGCCAAATCCTACTGCGCCGATGCCTTCCGGGCGGTGTCGCGCACGGCCGTCGAGATGCATGGCGGCATCGGCTTCACCTGGGAGCACGACATGCATCTGTACTACAAGCGGGCGCTCGCGAACGCGGCCGACTTCGGCGACGCCGGGTTTCACAGGGATCGCATCGCCCGGCTCGCCCGCTTCTGACCGTGCGGGTCGACACAGCGCTTCTCGGATGTCATTGCGAGGAGCGACAGCGACGAAGCAATCCCCTGCGTGCACGCTCCCTTCCCCGTCGCGCGGGTCGTACAAGAAGTGGCATGTGCCGGGCGATTGCTTCGTCGGGCTTGCGCCCTCCTCGCATTGACAGGTAAAACTCATAGCCCGAGAATTGGTCGATGACCCGGGCGCGCGTCACTAAGCGCGCTTCAGGACGGAATTCATGACGGAAGAGAAACTGCTCGAGGAATCAGACAAGCTGATTGACGTCCGTGAGGGCGAGGAGATCAACGCGGAGAAACTCGGGGCGTACCTGCGCGGAAAGCTCGAGGGTTCCGGCGCGCCGCCGGCCCTGCGCCAGTTCGGTGGCGGCCACGCGAACCTGACCTATCTGCTGACATTCGGTGAAGGGGCGAGCGCGATCGAGTACGTGCTCCGGCGCCCGCCCATCGGCCCTGTCGCCAAGTCGGCCCACGACATGGGGAGGGAGTACCAGGCGCTCTCCCGCCTCTACCGCGTTTTCCCTCCCGCGCCGCGCGCCTTCCTCCACTGTGACGACCCGGCCATTATCGGCGCCCCCTTCTTCGTCATGGAGCGGCGGCACGGCGTCGTCGTTCGCCGTGAAGTCCCGCCCGAACTGGGTGGCGGCAAGGATCCCGTCGCGAACCGGAAGCTCTCGGAGGTTGTCATCGACACGCTCGCGGAGTTTCATGCCGTCGATCCCGCTGCGTGCGATCTGCAGGACATCGGAAAGCCGGAGGGATTTCTGCGGCGCCAGGTCGAGGGGTGGACGGAGCGCTACGAGCGCTCGAAGACGAGCGAAGCGCCGCTGGCGATCGAGCTTTCCAGGTGGCTGCTCGAACACCTGCCCGCATCGCCCGCCCCATCACTCCTGCACAACGACTGGCGTCTCGACAATATGGCCGTCGCGGCCGACGATCCCGGAAAGTGCGTCGCCGTCTACGACTGGGACATGTGCACGCTGGGCGACCCCCTGACCGATCTCGGCACGGTGCTGTGCCTCTGGGTCAACCGCGACGAGGAGTTCGGCGGCTCGGCGCCGATGCCCACGCAGACGCCCGGGTTCATGTCGAGGGAGGAGGCGGCACAGCGCTACGCCGATCGCAGCGGTCGCAAACTGGCCATCCTCCCCTACTACCTGGTATTCGGGACCTTCAAGGTGGGGGTCGTGCTCCAGCAGATCTACCACCGTTACCACATCGGCCAGACGAAGGACGAGCGCTTCGCCGGCTTCGGCGCCATGGCGGAATTCCTCTTCGCGCTGGCCGCCGCCCGTCGTCCCTGACGCGAAGCCACTCGGCGACTCGGCCCTCGCTCACGGCCCATTCTCTTGGACCCGCTCACGGAGCATGATGCGCAAGAACATGTTCGCCGTCGCCTCCATCCTTGTCGTGCTGGCCGTCCTGCTGGCGACACTTGATGTCTTCTTCGTTTTCTATGGCCGCCGCTATCCCTTCATGTTCAGGCACAGGCTGGATCCACAATCCATCACTGAGGAAGGGGCGCGACGTTTCCTCGAGAGCGCCTGGTTTGATCCCCGCCTCGGCTGGGATTCAGATCCCGTCGCCAGGAACCAGGAGGAGGGCCGCACCTACTGGGCCCAGTCCTACGGCGACAGCTTCACCTATGGCGCGGAGGTGGAGGAGGATGCAACCTGGCAGGCGGCGCACTTCAGGGCGACGGGGCGGCGGATACTCAACCTCGGAGTGAGCGGCTACGGACTCGACCAGGCGGTGTTGAAATTCGAGAAGTACGGCGAGCGTTTTCCAACGGAACGAGCAATCCTGGCTCTCAACAGCCAGGAGTATCGGCGTGTTTCCGCGCGGTATGCCTACTACTGTTTCGCAAGCGTCGATTTAGAAAATCTCTTCAAGTACGCCTTCAAGCCGATATACCGACCTTCCGCCGATGGGTGGGAGCTGCAGCTTCCCCCCTGCCGCGATCCCGCATGCCTCATCGAACTTCTCAGAGACGAGCCTGGAAAACTCCGGGCGCTCCTGTCGCAGGGAGACGTCTGCTATCGGCAGAACGATAGGCGTCCCTTTCTGCAGTTCCCCTACACCTTGAACTTCAT
>JAUYMQ010000640.1 GCA_030698575.1 Deltaproteobacteria bacterium | reverse complement strand
GGGCGCGCTTCTTCCGTTCGCTCGGCGCCCGCGCCGCCGCTGCTGCCGCGGCGGGCCCTCCGGGCGTCGTGCATCTGAACCTGCCGCTTCGCGATCCCCTCACGGCCGATCCCCCGGCGATCCCGTCCTTCGCCCGCGAGGCCGCGGCGCGCGATCCCCGGAGCGTGATCACACACCACGTGGGGCGCCTCGCGCCGGAGGCTGAGCTCATTGAATCCCTCGCCTCGGCCATCCGAGAGACCGACGAGGGGCTGATTGTCTGCGGGGAAGGGCTCGAGGGCGATAACGCCGCCGAAGCGATCGCCGCTCTTACCCGGCAATCGGGCTACCCGCTCGTCGCCGCATGCGCGACCGGGCTCCGCACGGGCCGAACCGGGCGCGATGCGATCATCGACGGCTACGACCACCTGCTTCGCGCCCCCGGCTTCACACGCGCGCATGAGCCGCGCCTGGTCCTCCAGTTTGGGTCGCTCCCGGTGTCGAAGGCCCTTCGCGGTTTCATCGGCGGTGACGACGACGGCGAGGGCGGACCCGATACGCCTGCCTCGGGAGAGCAAGCCCGGGCGCGCCGTCACGTTCTGGTGGACCCCCACGGCGACCTGCGCGATCCGCACCATCGCGCCACCGACGTCCTGCGCGTCGATCCGGCGCTGCTGTGCGCCGCGCTTCTCGATCGGGCCGAAAGCGCGCGCGCGGGCCGCTGGCTCGCCTCCTGGCGGGAACACAACGCGCGCGTGCGCAAGGCGGTGCAGGCGCGTCTCAACCGCCTGGAGGAGCTGTTCGAGGGGCGTGTGGCGCGGGACCTCGCGGCCTTCTGGCCGTCGGGCGGCAATCTCTTCGTCGGATCGAGCATGCCCGTGCGCGATCTTGAATCTTTCTTTCCGGGGCGGGACGCTCCGCTTCGCGTTCTCGCCAACCGCGGCGCGAACGGCATCGACGGGGTGCTGTCGTCGGCGCTCGGCGCCGCCGCCGTCTCGCCCCCTCCCACCGCGCTTCTGATCGGCGACCTGAGCTTTATCCACGATCTGGGCGGGCTCCTCGCCGCACGGCGGCACGGCATCGCGCTGACGATCGTCGTCGTGAACAACGACGGTGGCGGGATCTTCCGCTTTCTCCCCCAGCGCCGCCACGAAGCGGTGTTCGAGGATCTCTTCGCGACCTCTCACGGCCTCGAGTTCGATCACGCGGCCGCGCTCTTCGGTCTGCGCCACAGGGCGGTCCACGAGGCGCAGGAATTCCTGCCGGCGCTTCGCGAGCTCGTGGACGGCGGCGGGATCCTGGAAGTCCGGACCGATTCGAAGCGCAACGTCGAGATTCACGCGGAGATCGCACAGGCCGCCGAGCAAGCTCTCGGGCCGGGCTGAACCCGCGTTCCGAAATTCAACCAGAGGAGACCGGGCATGACACGTTCCACTATTCCGGATTGGAAGGAGCGGCGATCCTACACGGACATCCGCTACGAGACGGCGGAAGGAATCGCCAAGATCACGATCAACCGGCCCGAAGTGCGGAACGCGTTCCGTCCACAGACGCTTTTCGAGCTGATGGACGCCTTCGCGGCAGCGCGCGAGGACCGCGATGTCGGCGTGGTGATCTTCACCGGCGAGGGAAAGGACGCCTTCTGCTCCGGCGGCGACCAGAAGGTGAGAGGGGATGCGGGCTACGTCGGCGATGACGGCGTGCCGCGGCTCAACGCGCTCGATCTCCAGCGGATGATCCGCACGCTCCCCAAGCCCGTGATCGCCATGGTGGCCGGTTACGCCATCGGCGGGGGCCACGTGCTGCATCTGGTGTGCGATCTCACCATTGCAGCGGACAACGCGCGATTCGGACAGACGGGACCGCGCGTGGGGAGCTTCGACGGCGGCTACGGCGCCGGCTACATGGCTCGCATTGTGGGACACAAGAAGGCGCGCGAGATCTGGTACCTCTGCCGCCAGTACGATGCCCGCAAGGCGCTGGACATGGGTCTGGTGAACGAGGTGGTGCCCTTCGATCGACTCGAGGAAACGACCGCGGAATGGTGCCGGGAAATTCTGGCCAATTCACCAATGGCGCTCCGCTGCCTCAAGGCGGCCTTCAACGCCGACACGGACGGCCTGGCCGGCATCCAGGAGCTGGCCGGCAACGCGACCATGCTCTTTTACATGACCGAGGAGGGGCAGGAGGGACGCAACGCCTTCGTCGAGAAGCGGCGGCCGGACTTCTCGAAGTTTCCGAGGTTCCCGTGAGCGGCGCGCGTGCGCGGCACTGGATCCAGGCGGCGCGTCCCGCGACGCTCTCGGCGGCCGTCGTGCCGGTGATGGTGGGGACGGCGCTGGCGGCGAGCGAGGGGACCTTTCGCCCGCTTGCCTTCGCGGCAGCGCTGGCGGGCGCCGTCGGCATCCAGGTCGGCACGAACTTCTCCAATGATTACTTTGACTGGGTGAAGGGGGCCGACGGCGCATCGCGCCTCGGTCCGATCCGCGTGACCCAGGCGGGGCTCATTCCGCCGGCGCAGGTGCTCACGGGCGCATGGATCGCCTTCGGCTTCGCCGCGCTGTGCGGCATCGTTCTCGTCGCGATGGCCGGCTGGGCCGTCGCGCTGCTCGGAGTCGCAAGCATCGCGGCCGGCGTGCTCTACACGGGAGGCCCCCGGCCCTACGGCTACATGGCGCTCGGCGATCTCCTCTGCTTTCTCTTCTTCGGTGTTGCCGCCGTCTGTGGCTCCTACTTCGTTCAGACGGGTGAGGTATCGCTCCCGGCGCTGGCGGCCTCAATCCCCGTGGGTCTGCTGGTCACGGCCATTCTTGTTGTGAACAACATCCGTGACATCGACTCGGACCGCGCGGCTGGCAAGCGAACGCTGGCCGTGGTGATTGGCCGGCGCGCGTCGCGCCTCCAGTACGGCCTCTTTGTTCTCGGCGCCATCTTCGCGCCGCCGCTCTTCGCTCTGGGGGGCGTGCTTCCGCGCTACGCGCTCCTCTCGCTGCTCGCAATTCCGCTGGCGCCG
>JAUYMQ010000637.1 GCA_030698575.1 Deltaproteobacteria bacterium | reverse complement strand
TGGCGCGGCGCCGGGCGATCTTCGACCACGACGCCAAGCGCCTGGGCGCCCTCCCCGGCATCGCCTTCACGCCCGAGCCGGTCTGGGGCCGCCGCAACTGCCGGCTGACCTGCCTCACCATCGACCCGGCCGTGGCGGGGTTCGACCGCGAGGCGCAGCGCCTCGCGCTGGAGCGCGAGAACATCGAGAGCCGCCCCCTCTGGAAGCCCGTGCACCTCCCGCCGGTATCCGTGGGCCGTCCGGCGTACGTCAGCGGCGCCTCGGGGGCCCTCTTCGCCCGCGGCCGCACCTGTGGGCCCGTGGTAATGTCTAGGGTATTCGCTGACATCGAGATGGCCATCGCGAGGGGGCGGATACGACGCCGCTTCACGCACGATCTACGCGGCACCCGCTACGAGGTCGTGGGCCCGACGACCGATGGCCGGACAGTTGCGGTGATTTGCCGGGTCAAGGGGACGGGAACGTTGCTGCTCGTCACGACCTACCTCGTAGAATGACCCCACAGGGGAAGAGATCAATGCACGACTATGGTGAGTGCCACGTCTGCCGCGGTCGCGTCCGTGAGAAGCGCGTCAAGCAGGAGTTCTGGGTCAAGGGCAAGCTTGTCGTGGTGAAGGACGTGCCCGCTGGCGTCTGCGTAACGTGTGGGGAGAAGGTGGTCAGGGCGCCGGTCGGTCGGCGCATCGCGGCCCTCCTGGGCGACGCGAAGCGCCGACGGGGGGCACGGACGATGACAATCCCGGTCATCAAGTTCGAAACGCAGGTCGCCTGACGGGCCATCCGCCAGGCGCTGGGCGGTTACTTCGTCCAGCAGGCCTTCGCCTCCAACTGGATCGCCCCCGCCGGCCTCGACGAGCCCCGCTCCTGGAACATGGACCCGGCCCTGGTGGAGGAGGCCCTCACCGACCGCCTCCGCCGGGGCACGAGGCCGAAGGCGGTGATCGGCGTCCACCTCTACGGCCAGCCGGCGGACATGGAGGCCATCGTCGAGATCTGCGCCCGCCACGAGGTCCCGCTCATCGAGGACGCCGCCGAGTCCCTCGGCGCCACCTACTTCCTCCAACCAACGGTCTGAGACCAACCCGCTCGCGCGGGTGCGCCAGCAGCATTGACGGCGTCACGCCCTCACCGGAGGGGGAGATGGTGGACTCGGAGCATCAGGTCCTCGGGCTCACCGACCTTGGCGATCAGTTCGAGGTCACGGACGCACCGCCCGATGGTGACCTGGAGCTGGTGAGCGTAAATAAGCCCCACGAGGGGCTGGCCCCGCCGCAGGCGCAGGTCGGCCTCCGCCAGCAGATCCGAGTCGCGCGTGAAGAGGACTCTTCCAAGCGCGCCGGCCCTCTCCAGCAGCGCTGCGTCGTCAAGTTGCCCGGCGCCGTCCTCCTGTGCGGTCAGGACGTCCACGCCGCGCACCCTCAGCCCCTCGCGCCGACGCTCAAGACAGCAGGCCGCGCGCCCTCAATCGAGCCTGCAGAGGTGACTCCGGAGCTGCGCGCCGGAGCTCGCCCACGTGCTGCTCCTCGCGGGCGATCTCGGCGTCCAGCCCCGCCTGGTGGTCGTAGTAGTACGCGAGGGCGGCGTGGATCTGGGCCAACGACAGGTGCGCGTGCTGGAAGTGGATCTCTTCCGGGCTCCACCCGTACGCCAGGCGATCTAGCACGACCTCGATCACCTTGACGTTCGCGTCGTCGATCCAGGCAACGCCGCGTGCATCCAGCCGGATATGCGGGTGGGCGATCGTCGTCATGGGTGCTTCCCCCTCTCCTGCCTCACAGAGTGCCCCAGGAGACCAGGGAGAGTCAAACCTCTGCGCGCCCGGCGCCGTCCTCCCCCGGGTCTTTGCCGTGCAGATCGCGCTGACAGCGCTCGACGCGGGAGCCGGCGAGATCTGGATCCACGACCAGGCCGAGGAAGCCCCGATGTCCTCGCGGGTCAAGGAGGGCCAGGGTGCACACGCGCCGGGCGGGGCCGCGAACGCACCCTGGTCAGCCCCGGCATCGCCAGCCCCCCCGGCGGTGGGCCCGTGCGAATCACTTGAACAGGGCGCACCTCCTGGCACACATTGATCCCATGCCCCTGGCCCAGCGCTCCCCGGAAGCGGCCGTGGCCGCCGCCGGCCCCGACGAGCCCCGCTCCTGGAACATGGACCCGGCCCTGCTGGGTCCGCCCGGCCCCGCGGCATGGTGCCCGGGCATCGGCACGATGGTCAGGAAGCGGATGGCGGGAATCAGCGAGGCCACGGGGCGGGGACAGGCTGGATGCTCCGGACCTGGCCGTCACCCTTCCCCGGCACCAGTAGCGGCGGTCCATCCGCTTACCCCTCCCTGCGCTCCCGCCACTCGATCCAGCGCCCAGGATCCGGACGGTATCGGCCCTCCCGGACCGCTCTCTGGGTCGGTCGATTCCACACGCTCATCCCCTGATAGCACCTGGCGCAGGCCCGCGACAATGCCGCGGCTTGGATACACCGGGCCTCCGGAGCGAGGGCCCGCAACACGCCGGGCTCCCGCCGCGCCCCCCGGCGAGGTCAAGGACGCCCGAAGGGCGGAGCTTCGCCCGGCGGGATAGCGCGCGCGAAACGCCCGGAGCCGTGTGACGGTGCGCGGCACGCCGGCGGTAGCCGCTTCGAGCACGGCCAGCAGGTCGCGGATGCCCGCGTAGGTCCACACGCCGCGGAGCTTCTCCAGACCTCCCCCGCCCCGAAGACCAGCACCGATCATGCTGGTGGCGATGTGCGACCGTGATGTGCAACCATGACGGAGACATGGGCCGTGGCGCGAGAAGACCGGGGCTGAGCTGTAAACGCCGGCGACGCGAGCCGACCGGCCTGGTGCGCCG
>JAUYMQ010000632.1 GCA_030698575.1 Deltaproteobacteria bacterium | reverse complement strand
AGGCGCGGGGGATGCGTGAGCGGACGCTCATCGTGGTCACCGCCGATCACGGCGAGCTGCTCGGCGAGCGCGGCGAGCGCGGACACAACGGGAAAGCTTACGAAGAGGTGCTGCACGTGCCCTGGGTCCTGCGGCTGCCGGGGTATCTCCCCGCCGGGTCCGTCATGGAGTGGCCCGCCTCGCTCGTCGACGTGACGCCCACGCTCCTGGCGTTCCTCGGCGTTCCCGCGCCGGACAAGCTCGAGGGGGCGGTGCTGCCGCTCCCGGTGCCGGGGCTGGTCGAACGGAAGCTCCCCGATCGCGCGATCGTGGCGCGCACCGAAACCTGGGACGAGGAGCTGCACCTCGCGGCGGTCGAGGGCGATTTCAAGAGCATGGAGTCGAGGCTCGTCCCCTCGGGCGACATCCTCGCGGCGCCCGCGCTGTTCGATCTCGCGAAGGACCCCTACGAGCTTCACGATCTGGCGTCCGCCGAGCCGGGACGTCTTGCGCGCCTGCGCGAGGCCCTCAAACCGATGCTGGTCACCGTCGAGGGGCAGGGCCCCGTCGACGAGCAGACCAAGGGGGTTCTCCGCGCGCTGGGGTACGTGCAGTGACCGCCCGCCCGCCGCCCTATGCGCGGGTTCTGCGCGGCAGGGAGAAGTATCTTCTTCGCACGCGGATCGCCGAGCCGCTGCTCGGCCGGACGATCGGGCGTGCCGGCGACGCCTGGCGTTCGCTCCGCCACGGTCCCGTCCCCCTTGACGCCACGCCTCCCGAACGCCTGCTCGTCGTCCACCGCATACGCATCGGCGACGCGATCGTCATCACGCCGCTTCTCCGCGCGCTGCGCGCCCGTTTCCCCTCGACCGAGGTCGTGCTGGTCGTCTCGCCCGTCGTCGCCGATCTCATGGAACGGGCGGAGGGCGTCGATCGGGTGGTGCCCTTCACGCCTGTGCCTGGTGAGGGCACACGCCGCGCGGCTGCGCGGGCGGCTGCGCTTGTCGGGCCGGCCGGGCAGGCCTGCATGGCCTTCGTGCTCGACTTCACGCGCCTGAGCGTCGCCATCGCCCGGAAGGCCGGCGCGGGCGTTCGCGTGGGTTACGATGATCACGGGCGCGGCTTCGATCTGACGCACACGCTTCCCTGGCCCGTCGAGTGGGCGCGCGCGACGGCCGACTATCCCGTGGGAACCGAGCCCCGGCACCAGGCCGAGCACTGGCTGGCCCTCGGTGCGCTCGTGGGCGCCGAGGTGACGGACGCCCAGCCGCGGCTGCGCGTTGATCGAAGCGCGGAATGGGAGAAGCTCCTGCCGGGCGCGGGGTTCTCCGGCGGCGACCGCGTGGTCGTGGTGCATCCGGGGAGTGATTCGTCCTACCGCTGGCGGTCCGAGCGCTGGGCCGAAGTGGCCAACTCGCTCGCGACACGGCACGGGCTTCGCGTGGTCATCAGCGGCGGGCCGGAAGACGCCTCGGTGCTCGATGCCATGCGCGCGCGGCTCGCTCAGAAAGCGCCCGACCTCCTTCACGCGGGGCTCGTGACGGCGCTCGACGTCGCCGCGCGCGCGGTGCTGGTGCTCAGCGTCGACACCTGCATGGCGCACATCGCGTCGGCGGCGGGCACGCCCGCAGTGGTTCTCTCGGGCCCGGCGGATCCGCGAATGTGGCGCCCCTACGGCCCGCAACACATTGTGGTGAGCGACCCGGAAGCACGTTGCGGCGGATGCAAACTGCCCCGCTGCCCGATCCGGGAGCACCTCTGCATGGACGGGATCTCGACGGCAGAGGTGCTGGCCGCGGCGGAACGGATACTGGGCGCCGGCATTGTCGGCAAGACGGGCTCGCGGCCCGATGAGGCGTGATGCGAATTCTCTACCTCGCCAACGAGGAGATCCCCGGCCGCATGGGCGGCAGCGTGCACGCCTGGGAGGTTTCCCGCGGGCTTGTGGCGCGCGGTCACGCGGTCACGGCGCTGGTTCACCTCGGCGCGGGGCAGGCCGCCGAGGAGACGCTGGAAGGGGTGCGCATCGTCCGTGTGAACCTGAAGGTCGGCGGTAAAATGGTCCCGCTCAGGGGATTGCGCGCCGCCGCGGGGCTGGCCGCCGACGCGGACGTGATCATGGAGCGCTATCTGACACAGGGCGGCGCGGGGGCGGTTCTCTCGCGGCGCCGGAGCATCCCGCTCGTGCTCGAGGTCAACAGCCCGCACGTCGAGGAACTCGTCTGGCGCATGGGGTGGCGCGGCGCGCTCCTCGCCCCGGTGACGCGCGCCTGGGTGGCGTGGCAGTTCAGCGCGGCGCGCATCGCGGTGGCGCCCCGCGAGAGCATCGTCCCGGCGGGTGCGCGGGATCGGGTTCGGCTGTGCGGGTGGGGCGTGAACGTCGAGCGCTTCAGCCCGGAGGCGGCTGCGACGGAGGCCGGCCGGGCTTTCCGGAATCGTTTCGGTCTGGAAGGGAGCACGGTCGTTCTCTTCGCGGGCAGCTTCCGCCGCTGGCACGGCGTGCTCGACATCCCCGGCATCTCCCGCCGGGCGCTAGCGCGCGCGCCCGAGTTGAAGTTCGTGCTGCTCGGCGAGGGGGATGACCTCGCGGAGGTCCGCGCCAGGGTCCGCGCCGAGGGGATCGAGAAGAACGTGATCGTGGCCGGCTCGATCCCCTATGAAGAGATGCCCGCCGCGGTGGCTTCCTGCGCCATCGGCATCGCCCCCTACGACGCCAGCGCCTACCCGCCGCTGGCGCGTTTTGGATTCTTCTGGTCGCCCCTCAAGGTCTTCGAGTACATGGCCTGCGGGCTTCCGGTGGTGCTCTTCGGCTACGAGGGGCTGCGGGAGCAGGTGGGCGAGGCGCAGCGGGGGCTCGCCGTCCCGCCCCGCGATCTCGACGCCTTTGCGACGGCCATCGTCACGCTCGCGCGCGACGGCGAGCGGCGCAGGGCCATGGGCGAGGCGGCACGCGGCCACGTGGCCGCGTCGCACAGCTGGGCCGGGCACGTGTTGTGGCTGGAGGAACGGCTGCGGGAGGCAACCGGTGAAGCTGCTTCTTGATGCCCGCGCGATAGCCATGCCGCTTCACGGCATCGCGCGCTACGGCTGGAGCCTGCTCAACGCCTACGCGGCGATGGAGACGCCGCATACTTTTCACGTGGTCTTCGGCCCGGGGCCGCTTCCCGGCGCCTTCGCGCCATCTTCTCGCTTCTCCGTCGAGAAGGCAGGCGTCGCGCCCTACGGCGTCGCCGAGCAGCTGCGCATGCCGCGCGTGCTGAACCGCGTGCCCTGCGATCTCCACCACGCGCTCACCTACACCTCGCCGCTTCTCGCCCGGCATCCGCTCGTGCTCTCGGTCTTCGATCTGATTCATCTGCGTTATCCGGAGGAGTACTCCCGCGTGCATCCGCTCTACTACCGGTTCGTCGTGCGCCCGCTGGTGCGCCGCGCCCGGGCGGTGATCACGCTCTCGGAGGCGAGCAAGCGAGATCTCGTCGAGCGGCTTGGCGCCGATCCGGCTCGGGTGCACATCACCCCGCTCGCGGCCGACCCGGCGTTCCACCCCCCGCCGCCCGCCGACGTCGAGCGCTTTGCCGCTTCGCACCGCATCACGCCGGGCTACGTGCTCCACCTCTCGAACTACCGCCGCCACAAGAACGCCGAGGGTGTGGTCCGCGCCTACGCGAAGCTCCGGGGGAGGGCCGGCGTGACGGCGTCGCTGGTGCTGGCCGGGAACCCGCCGCCTCGATTTCGGGCCTGGCTGCGTGACGAGGGGCTCGACGAAGGCGTGATCGTGCTGGGGAACGTCGCCGATGGGGATCTGCCGGCGCTCTACGGCGCGGCGAGTGTGTTCGTCTTCCCGTCGCGCTGCGAGGGTTTCGGGCTGCCGCCGCTCGAGGCGATGGCCTGCGGCACGGCGGCGGTTACCTCGAGGGTGTCCTCGCTTCCCGAAGTTGCCGGAGACGCCGCGCTGCTGGTCGATCCGGAAAGCGTTGACGAGATTGCCGGTGCCATGGGGCGCATTCTCGGCGCCGCCACGGTTCGCGCCGATCTCGAACAACGTGCCCGGGCCCGCGCGGCCGGCTTCTCCTGGGAGCGCGTCGCGCGGGAAACGATCGCCATTTACGAGAAGTGCATGAGCTAGCGCCCGGGAGATTGCTTCGTCGGGCCTGCGGCCCTCCTCGCAATGACATGCGTCGGGTGCCAGGCGGCCCTCCTCGCAATGACATGCGTCGGGTGCCAGGCGGCCCTCCTCGCAATGACATGCGTCGGGTGCCAGACGGCCCTCCTCGCAATGACATGCGTCGGGTGGCAGGCGGCCCTCCTCGCAATGACATGCGGCTTCTGTCCTGTCATTGCGAGGAGCGAAGCGACGAAGCAATCCCCTACGTGCTTGGCGCCGGATAAAGCGTGCCTGCGCGAGGCCGATAAGCGCAGGAATAGAGGGTTGCGCCCCCGGCGGTGGGGCGTCTAGAATGATCAGGCGTTCTGTCATCCAGGCGCCCGGCCCGGCCGGGGGCGAAAACGCGAGGTGTCCATGCATTGTTCTCTTGAAAGGTCCCCGAGCCGCGCGCTGGTACTGCCGGCGATTCTTGTGGCGCTCCTGCTGATCCTGCCAGCTCCGGCGGCGGCCAGCGACTACGATCCCGACGAGTCGGGCAATCCGGTCTACATCGCCGGCACGATCGCCTATCCCCTCGGCTACGCGTACGAGAACCTGATCCTGCGCCCGGGCCGCTGGCTGGGCGATCAAACGCCGATCAAGCAGATCTTCGGGCAGGACACCCTCGAAGACACCTACGACTGGTAGGCCGGCGTTACCTTACCTGCTTTACCCAACGCGCAACCCGGAACGATCGGAGCGCGAGGCCCCATGCCCGCCGCGGAGCGTCTGCCAGATCTGATCAACCGGCGCGGCCTCCTGTCGCTGACCCGCTCGCTCATCCGCATACCGACTCCCAATCCGCCCGGAAACGAGCGTGAGGCGGTGCTCTTCCTGGAGCCCCGCCTGCGGAAGATGGGATTCCGCCTCCGCCGCGTGATCACGCCGGCGGGGCGCTGGAACCTCCTGGCCGAGCGCGGCTTCGGCACGCGCCGGCGCGGAGAGCCGCAGCGCACCTTTCTCTTCAACGGCCACCTCGACGTCGTGCCCGTGGGCGACGCGGACAGCTGGAAACATCCCCCCTTCGCCGCGAAGGTCGCGGGCGGCAAGCTCTGGGGGCGCGGCTCGGCCGACATGAAGGGCGGCGTCGCGGCGTTCCTGGCCGCTGCAGAGGCTGTCGTGCGATCCGGGATGCGCTCGCCCCACCGGCTTGCCATCCATCTTGTGAGCGACGAGGAGGCGCTGGGCGCCGAGGGGACGGGATACCTCGTCGCGAAGGGGCTCGTGCGCGCGAGCCTGGCGGTGGTGGGAGAACCGACGAGCCTGCAGCCGGTGCTGGCGGCGAAGGGGACGCTGCGCGGCCGGGTCACCGTGCTGGGACGCGCCGCCCATTCGTCCACGCCCGAGCGGGGCGTGAACGCCATTCGCCATGCGGCCCATCTCGTCGAGCGCCTCTCCCGCATGCGCTTCGAGGCGCGGCACCCGCTCCTCGGGCGCCCCACCCTGGTCGTCACGAAGATCCACGGAGGCGTCCGATCGAACGTGGTTCCCCCCGAGTGCGTCATCGAGTTCGATCGGCGAATTCTTCCGGGAGAAAAGCCGGCGC
>JAUYMQ010000626.1 GCA_030698575.1 Deltaproteobacteria bacterium | reverse complement strand
GTGTGCCGCCAGAGTCTTGGCCCTGGCATCGTGCGGCAGCCAGTGCGTGTCGTATCGGTACGCCAGCCGATGCTTCAGTTCCGGCAGTTCGGCGCCTATCGTGACTTTCAGTGCGCCATCTACCAGGTCAATCTGCACCTTCCGCCCGAGGATCTGCGTTGCAAAGTCCGAAGGCGTCCCGCCGCTCTTGGCGTAGCCCTCCAAAACGTGAATCTCTCCGCCGACGATCTGATACCACCAGATCGCGGTATCGTCCGTGTGCCCGATGTCCCATGCGGTGAAGACCGCAACGTTCGCATCGTGCTCGACTTCGCAAACTCGCTCTGACTCATAGGCGCTGCGCAGCTCGGTCGCGTAGATCGCCCCGGCTACCGCTGTCCGGACCTTGCCATCCCAGATGTTGTCGTAATCCTCGCGATCGGTCAGCCGCATGTGCTCACGTCCTGCGGCCAGAACCTCAGACGCCCACGGATTGTCGCGGTAGGTCATGAATATGACAACAGCGCCCGGCGCCTGATTCGCCACGAAATGGTCGTAGATGAAATCAGAATCCAACTGCGGGTTGAACGTGAACCAAAGCTCAGAGCCTTCTTTGCGGACCGTTGGGTCTAAGATGTTGAAACTGCGCTTGGAAAGCGTCTCGGCTTCCTCGACCCACGCTATGTCCACGCCCTCATACGATTTGATCTTGTTCGCGTCCAGGTCACGCAGGCCGGTGAAGATGAACTCGGTCCCGTTTCGCCCCGAAACTGAGCTGTCGTCCGAACTGTAGAAACTCTCAAGCCCGAGCAGCTTTATCTGGTCCCTCAGAAGCGCCAGAACCGAGTCTGCCAGCGTCCGCTGAATCTCCCGTGCGCAGAGTATGCGCAACGTCCTGGACGCGCCTACGGTCAGTAGCGCCCTCGCCACGCCCCAGGACCGGCCGGCGTCCCTGCCGCCCCACGGCACCTTGTAGCGCGCCGGCTTGAATAGCGGCGCGAGCTTTGGCGGAAACCGTACCTGTAATGTCATGCGCCGAACAGCACTTCGAGCGCGATCGGCCCGCCGCCAGGACCGGAATGCGCGACGGTCGACAGCCGCGGGTGGACGTAGGGCGCCGCTGCCTTGGCGGCCTCAAACCGCTGGCCCATCATTTCAACCTGCACGGCAACGTCCGCGTCTTTCGGTATTGGCTTTCGCATCAAGTCGAGCATGAAGTCGAGCGGGGTTATTCCGCCCAAGGCAACCTTTTTCTGCCGCGCAATGCTGGCTTTGTTCGGGATTCCCTTTTTGCGCCCTGCGCCGGGTCGCTTTCCGCCATTGCCTGCCATTGATTGTTTTTCGGTTGATTGATATTTCTGATTACGCCATTCCGTAATCGTCGTTGAACTCAAGCGTCGGGTCGGCGCCGTACAGCTCAAGCCAGGACACGTCGATGTTCGTCCCTGCCGTCGCAGTCAGCTTGATGAGCGTTTTCCCGGAGTTTGACGCGGTGACCGTCATCGTTTTGACGCTCGCTGTCAGGCTCTCGACGCTGATTGCTGCATCGCCGTATGAAACCGTTGCCACCACAGTCGACGGCGCTCCGTTGTCCTCTGCCCAGGATGAGTAGTCGACCCGGATTTGTTCCGCGCCGCCGACAAATCCGAGCCGGTGAGTGCGCTGGCGGGTCCGCTCGTTGGTGACGTAGTAGGTTTTCATTATTTTCCGTTGAGACCATGCGCTTGTAGCGGGGTTGCGGTAGTTGAGATTACGCCCTCGAGGCCTTCGGCGTGGAATTGGCGCCCCTCTTACTCCCCATTCGCCACACAGCACGCCAGATCCGCTTGGTCTCGCGCTCGTGCGCCGTGGTGTTCGGTCGCTCGGGCTCCCTGGCTCGGGACGGGGCGCCATGCCTGGTCGTTGCCCGCGCGTCGTGATCGCTAGCTGGGTGCTGCGCTTGGTGCAGGTATTGCGTGATCCTCGCCGGCCTCTGCCTGGATCGCGTGTAGAAGGTGCGGCTGTTGCCGTCCGGGTCAGTGGGTTATCCGGCTCGGGCGCGGCGAAGTCGAGTGTAAAAAGGGCCAGCGCGACCTATCCAAGCCGCACTGGCCGAAGCAGGATCACCGTTGCCGGTGCCTGCACTGTCCGAGCAGGGAGGAGGACTCGGACGGAATTTGGTTGCGGGTGCGCGTTTCGATCGCGCCAGATCAGGGTTATGAGTCCCGATCGCACCCAGGGCTACCCGCATCTGAAATGCAAAAAGCCTGGGAGCGATCCCCGGCTTTCGGTGTTCTTTCTCCCCATTGCCCGCCGCGCCATCTAGGCGCAGCAGGTCTCGGCAAGGGCCGGTATCAACAGGTATGCGGAAATGCTGCGCCGCTTTTAGTGCTTTGTCAACAGGTTGGCGACCATCTGCCCGGCGACATCGAGAAACCAGCCCCATCCTCCGTAGTGAATCCCGATCTGCCGGCAGCACCATCCGCGGTCAGCAACGGTCCAGACATAGCGGTAAATCATGGCTTGACGGTGCAATTCTGGCACGAACCGCATGACGCGCTCGACCTCGACTGCGTCCAGTGCGTCTATGCTCGGCAGCGACACCAGTGGCGCCGCAGTCTGCCACTCGACCTCGGCGCCGCGCGGGATCCTGTAGCGCCCCTCGATCGACATGCAGCGGCCCTGCGTGCGTCGGACACGTACCCATCGGCCCCAGTTGCGCAGGCGGTCGTCGATATCTGCGGTCATGCTCTGCTACGTGCCGGCGCCGATCTCGTCGAAGCAGAGCATCAACTGCTCCGCGTCGCGCTTCTTGTCTGCGTAGTGCTCGCCTGCCCGGGCCCGTACGAACTTGTTGACGACACTCGCCTGCAGCCCGGCTTGCTCGGCAACGTGCTTGACCGCCGCGTTGTAGTTTTCCG
>JAUYMQ010000622.1 GCA_030698575.1 Deltaproteobacteria bacterium | reverse complement strand
GGGCGCCCAGCACCACCGGGAGTGTTCGGATTCCCCGGGCTTCGTCGTCGGGGAGCTTGTCGATGTGTTTGCCCAGGAGCGCCGTCATGATAAGGAAGGCGTAGGGGAGGGAGCAGACGACCGCTGCGGCCGAGAAGCTTCCCGCGGCCACGAAATAGGTGCCGCCCACCATGAGCGGCCCCCAGACGAGAAACACGCTGAACTCCCCGAGTCCCCGGTGCTTCAGCTTGAGCGGGGGCGCCACGTAGAACACGCTCACGAACAGTCCGGCCAGCGCGAAGCCGACGACGCCCCAGCCGATTACGGAGGTCAGATAGGCCAGGACCGCGAGGTCGATTGCGTTGGAGGCGAAAATCGCGTTTCGAAGCCCCCGTGACGAGACGAGACCCCCGAGCACGGGATGGGGCGCGTAGAGCGCACGGGGGTATTCGGCCGAGTCGACGCCGCCCGACAGATCGAAGTAGTCGTTGATCATGTTGTTGGCGGCGTGCGCGACGATGAGGCCGACGAGCGCCACCAGGGCGGGCGCCCAGGCGACGGGGCCCTTGGCCGCCGCCAGTAGGGACCCGATGAGCCATGCGAACAGCGTGATGTTGAATACGCACGCGCGGGTGATGATGAGCCACCGGGAGATCACATCCATCTTCCGGTCCGGCTGCAGGTTGCAGGTGCGAAAAACCTCGAGCCAGTTTCCAACGACCATTGTGCGATACCCTCTCTCTGTCAGGAACGGGGCGCAGAATTTAACACGCCCCGGGCGATCGGGCGACAAGCCGCGGGGAGGGTGACACCATGCCGGTCTTCGTTCACCGTACGCACATCGATGCGCCGGCTGACGAGGTGTTCGCCTGGCACGGGCGGCCCGGCGCGCTCGAGCGTCTCATTGCACCCTGGGAGCGTATACGCCTGCTCTCGCGAACGGGCGGTATCGAAAACGGCGCGCGCGCAATCCTCGAACTCCGGGTGGGGCCCCGGCGGATGCGCTGGATCGCCGAGCATCGCGACTACGAGGAGGGGAGACGGTTTCGCGACGTGCAGATCGAAGGGCCCTTCGCGCGCTGGGATCATCTCCACCGCGTGGAGCCGGAAGGGACCTCGGCCTGTACGCTCGAGGATCGGATCGAGTACGAACTTCCGGGGGGCGCTCTTGGCGAGGTGATCGGGGCCCGCTTCGTCAGAAGGAATCTCGAGCGTACGTTCGCCTACCGCCACCGGATCATCGCCCTGGACGTGCGGGCGCACCTGTCTGCGCGAGGCGCGCGGGGTGACGCGCCACCCGTCACCGTGCTGGTGAGCGGTGCCCACGGATTCATCGGGAGCGCGCTTGTTCCTTTCCTGACCGCGGGCGGCCACCGGGTCATACGGCTCGTGAGGCGCCCGGTTCAGTCGGGCGGCGACGAGGTGCACTGGGATCCGGAAGCGGGCACGATCGACAAGGCGAGTCTCGCCGGGGTCGATGCCGCGGTCCATCTGGCCGGCGAGAGCATCGCGAGCGGGCGCTGGACGGAGGACCTGAAGCAACGCATTCTTCGGAGCCGCGAGAAGGGGACGCGGCTTCTGAGCGAGACGCTCGCGCGCCTCGAACCCCGGCCGCGCGTCCTGCTTTCCGCGTCGGCGATTGGGTACTACGGGAACCGGGGTGACGAAGAGCTCAGGGAGGAAAGCCCGTTCGGGGATGGCTTTCTCGCCGGCGTGTGCCGGGAATGGGAAGCAGGCACGGCGACCGCCGAGGAAGCCGGCATCCGCGTGGCGCACCTGCGATTTGGCGTCGTGCTGAACCCGGCCGGAGGCGCGCTGCGGCGCATGCTCCCTCCCTTCCGCGCGGGATGCGGCGGGAAGCTTGGATCCGGAACGCAGTACATGAGCTGGGTGGCGCGCGAGGACGCGATCGGCGCGGCGCACCATGTCCTCGTGAACCGGGAACTGGAAGGCCCGGTGAACGTCGTTGCGCCGGAGCCCGTGACCAACGCTGAATTCACCCGCACGCTGGCGAAGCTCCTCCGGAGGCCGGCCTTCCTGGGAGTTCCGGCCGCGGCGCTGCGGCTCGCGTTAGGCGAGATGGCGGACGAGACGTTGCTTGCGAGCGCCCGCGTGGCGCCAGCTCGGCTCGGCCGCACCGGCTACGCTTTCCGGGAGCCCGTTCTCGAGCAGGCGCTTGCGCACATGCTCGGCCTTTGATCGCACGCGGGACGGTCTGGCCAGGGCGCGGGCGAGGATGATAGACTAAGCCATGTTGCGAAACCGGAACACACTCATCCTCGGCGGCGCCGCGCTTGCGGCATTCCTCGCGTTCCTTCTCCTTGGCGACGAGGGCGATCGAAACGCGGCCCGGGACCCGGGTCGACCCGAAGCCACGGGTGCCCTGCAAGGCGGGGCGTCTACGGGCGCCACTGGCGCGGATTTCGCGGGCGCCGGCGACCCGGCGGAGGTGTCTGGCGGGAAGAAGAAAAAGATCGGCGGCAAGAAGAAGCACAAGCCCGATCCGGAGCTTGTGAAGAAACTCCAGCCGAAGGGCGATCAGCTCGTCGCCAGCGGCCCGCCCGAGTCCTCGCGCCCGGGCATCGTGCAGCAGAACTTCACCGGCTCACCGGTTGTCGGGGGCCGCGCGGGCGCCGGCGTGCGGACCGCCGGAGGAACGGATGGCGACGGGGCCGGGAACGGGCCCGATGGTGACAATGAAGGCCCCGGTGACGACGAAGTGACCTGCCCGAACTGCCAGGGACCCACCGTCCGGACGATGGTCGTCGATATCTTGAAACAGCCCGCACTCTCGGACGCTCTCGAGAAGACCTGCTCGAGCGCCTTCCTCACGGCCGGCTACGGCGAGCGGTTCGACATCGGCGGCGACCCCGCCTGCGCCATATTCGTTCCGCAAACCTGCCGCGGAAGCGCTGTCGCGCTGTTCGAGAACCGTTTCTTCGTGACGGTGAGCGCCCAATGTGCCCCGAGCCTCCAGTACCTGAAGGACGTTTTGCAGCGTTGAGCGCGCGGCGCCAGCGGGCATGACACTTTCCTGCGGCGCGCGCCACTAACCAGGAAATCGAGGTCGGATCTCCCTCCAGCCGAGGGGGCTGCCGCTACGCTCTCCAGGCGAGGTCGGTAGTCGTTCAGCCCGCGGGGTCACCCCGCGGTGCGATCGACGCCGGCCTTTTTACGTTGGGGCCAGCGAGGAGGGAGAGCATGCGGCGGAGAGGGCAATGGGCGGCGGCGGTGTATCTGGGGGCCATCCTCACGGTCGGGGGAGCGGCGGAGGCGCGCGGGGATGTGGCCTGGAGGCGGGTGACGGAGTTGCCGGCGGAGGCAGTCACTGCGCTCGTCGAGAGCCGCGACGGCTCGCGGCTGGCGGCCGCATCTTCGAGCGGCGTTTATCTGTCGGCCGATGGGGGCGGGCGCTGGCGCCGGATGGCGGGGCCGGGGGGCGACGTCCGGGCGCTCGCGTTTCTGGAGGGGACGGCGGATGGTCCGGCGCTCGTGGCCGCCGTCGAAGGTGGGGTTCGCTGGAGCAGCGATCTGAAATCCTGGCGCACGCTGGACCTCGCGGGCCTGGGCCGGCGCGGTGACGTCCATGCGCTGCGCGCCGGGCGCGGCGATGGCGGCTGGCTTGCCTTCGGAACCGACGACGGCGTCGTGATCGCGGAGAGGGCGGGCAGCGATATCCGGGAAAGGGCGTCCGGCCTTCCGGGCCGCCGGGTGACCGCGGTCGCCTGGCTTGAGGAAGGCCTGCTCATTGCTGCGGCGGAGGAGGGGCTCTTTCAGCTCGATGCAGCGCGTCCCGGCGGCGTGGTTCGCATCGACTCGCGCCCGGCGCGCGATGTCGCCGCATCAGGGGGGTGGGCGATCGCGATCACCGAGGCCGGCCTTCTGGGGTCCTCACCCGAGGGACCCTGGCGACCGATCACCGCCGGCGGGGGCTTCGCCAGCCGCGCGACGTCCGTCGATGCCATGAGCGGGAATCCCGGCGCCTTCGCGGTCTCGGATGCGTTCCAGGTGTGGCGTGTCGAGGCGGGGAGGGCGCCCGCCGCGCTTGCCGCGGCGCCACCCGGCGAGGGGGCGGCCGTCATCCTCGCGCCGCGGGAGGGCGGGCTTCTGGGGGCGACCGACCGCGGCCTCTTCAGTCGTGAAGCCCCGGGTGATGCCGTCCCGTCGGGTGCGCCGGAGGGCGCCGCCACGGCGCCGGCGGAAACCGGCTTCTTGCCGCCTGGGCGGATCGCCTTTTTGCCCGAGCCGGACATCGCTTCCGTGCGACGGGAGGCGCTGCGCGCCGCGAGCCTCGAACCGGACAGGATCCGTCGCAATTTTCGCGGGGTTCGATACCGGGCCCTGCTCCCCGATCTGGAGATCTCGCTGCGCCGGCGCAGCTTCCTTGCCCGCGAGCAGAATCAGGATCAGTCCTTCTCAACCGGGGCCATCCACAACCTCTTCGACAATTCTCTCGACCGCGACCGGGAGCGCGACTACGTCGTCGCGGCGGAATGGGATCTCGGCTCACTTCTCTTCAATCCCGACGAGCTCGATGTGAGTGAGGAGGCGCGGCGGGTGCTCACGCTTCGCGACGACGTTCTCGACGAAGTGAACCAGATCTACTTCGAGCGCCGGCGCTCGCTTCTTGCACTGAATCGACTTGCCGCAGGCCGGGGCGCCGACGGCGGGGAGCAGGCCGGCGGAGAGTTCGAAGAGCTCCTGATCAAGATCGAGGAGCTGACCGCGCGCCTGGACGCGTGGACCGAGGGGTTCTTCTCGAGAGAGAAGGCGCGGCTGGCCGGGGCGGAGGATCCAGGCCGGCGGTGAAACGTTCAACCAACGCGGGCGGGCGCCTCGCCCATCCGCACCAACAAGCCAAGCGGGCGGGCGCCTCGCCCGTCCGCAAAAGCTAAGGAGGAGCCATGCAACGCAAGCACACACACAAATTCGCGCTCGCCCTCGCGCTCCTCGCCCTGGCACTGCAATGGAGCCTGGCGGTGAAAACCGCCGGCGCCGACCCCGTCCTGATCTCGGAGATCCTCGTGGACGCCTCCGGCAGCGACAACGGCCGAACCTTTGTCGAACTGGCGGGAACCCCCGGGCTCTCGCTCTCCGGCTACACGCTCGTGGGAATCAATGGGGGGACCGGAGATATCTATCTGACCATCGACCTCTCCGCCTTCTCTATCCCGATTGACGGCGTATTCGTGGCGGCCGACGCGGCGAGCGGGGTGACGGAGGTCGGCGACGCCGATGCGCTGTTCGAGGGGCTGGATCCGCAGAACGGTCCCGACAGCGTGCAGCTTCGCCTGGCCGACGTGATCGTGGACGCGCTCGGCTATGGCGATTTCACCGGCGTCTTCTTCGCGGGAGAGGGAAGCGCGGCGCCCATCGCGCCTTCCGGATCGTCCCTGGCCCGAGCGTTCGCCGACATTGACACGAACGACAATGCGGCGGACTTCGCGGTCCTGGGAACGCCCACGCCGGGCAGCGCGCCCTTCTCCGGGCCGCCGCCCGTGCCGGAACCCGCGACGGCGCTGTTGCTTGGGGCGGGTCTCCTGCCCCTGGTGGCGGGCCGCTTCTCATCGGCGGTCGCACGGTAGAGGCATCAAATCGCGGGAGGGGCCCGGTCTCCGGGCTCCTCCCGCAAACCGGCCGATTCAGGGCGATAATTCCCCGGCAGGGCGGTTCGTGATTATTGACAGGCCGGATCCACCGCCCTAACATGGCGGATCCAGGCCGGATCAGAACGATCTTCCGCCCCGACGCCTTTTCTTCGGCACTCCCCCCCGCGGACGTTCCTGCGTATCGGAGACAGAATGCGAGACGCAATCGGGATCTTCGACTCCGGGATCGGCGGCCTTACCGTCCTGAGGGCGCTCTCCGAGGCGCTTCCATACGAAGACACGATCTACCTCGGGGACACCGCGCGCGTCCCTTACGGCACCCGATCGGCGGAAACGGTCGTTCGCTACGCGGCGCAGGCAGCGAAGTTCATGGCCGAAAAGCGGGTAAAGCTGCTCGTGGTCGCCTGCAACACCGCCTCCGCCGTGGCCCTCGAAGCCATCCGGGAAACCTGCCCGTCAACCCATTTCCCGGTGGTGGGTGTGATCGATCCCGGCGTGCGCGAAGCTCTCCGCGTTTCGCGAACCAGGCGCGTCGGTGTCATCGGCACCGAGGCAACGATCAGGAGCGATGCCTACGTTCGGGCCCTGAAAGCGGACGATCCTGCGGTGCAGGTTTTCACGAAGGCCTGCCCGCTGTTCGTACCGCTCGCCGAGGAGGGGTGGCAGGAGTCCGATGTGGCGGCGCTCACCGCGGAGCGCTACCTGGCGGGGTTCCGTGATCTCGGGGTGGATACGCTCGTGCTCGGCTGCACGCACTATCCCGTTCTCGCGAGCGTCATCCAGAAGACCGTCGGACCGGAAATAACGCTCATCGATTCCGCATCGGCAACGGCCTCTGCGGTGCGCGATACCCTGAAGGATCGCGCACTCGACCGGCCGGCGCCGGCCGCGGGCACGCGAGCGGCCAGCCAGAGATTTTACGTAACGGATGCCCACGAACGGTTCGTGAAGGTCGGGAGCCGGTTCCTGGGGCGCGACCTGGCGGGTGTGATCACGGTGGAGCTTTGAGCGGCTGCCGAAGGGCGGCCCCGATCGGGGGCGGGAACAGAGATGCTGCCGGGATTGAACCACAATGTTCGCTTCAAGGGGACGATCTACCACGTCCAGACCGAGGACAGTGGCGTGCACAAGCCGCATATCACAACGGTCCTCTACGAGGGTGGGCAGATCCTTGCTCGCAAACGCACGAGCTACGCGGATATGGTTTCGACCGGCCACCCGGGAGAACTGGTGCGGGACCTCATGATGAAGCAGCACAAGGAGATGCTCCGCCTGCTCAAGTCCGGGGCTCTCGACGGCTCCCCGCGCCCCGGCGCGGAGGAGTTGCCCGATCAGGGCGCCGGTCCACGGGAGGTGCCTGCTGCCGGCGGTCCCGTGAAGGATCTGGATGGAGAGACTTCGCTCGACGAGGTCATCCTGGATTTTGTGACCGGTGGCTCGGCGAAGAAGCGCTCATCAGAAGAACCGGCGCGCTGACGCGGGGTCTCCCGGGAAGCGGGCACCTTCGGCATCCGGCGGATTGATGATTCAGATCTCGCACGTATCGAAGTCCTACTCGGAAGACGTTCCCGCGCTTGTGGACGTCAACCTTGTCATCGCCAAGGGCGAGTTCGTGTTCCTCGCCGGGCCGAGCGGCGCGGGGAAGTCAACGCTTCTGAAGCTGCTGTTAGGGGCCGAGACACCCAACGACGGCCAGATTCTCATCGACGGCCGCAACGTCTCGAGGCTCCGGCGATCGCACATCCCGCTGCTCCGCCGCAAAATCGGCGTGGTGTTCCAGGACTTCAAGCTGCTCCTGAACCGGAGCGTCTTCGAAAACGTGGCGCTGGCGGTCGAGGTGCTCGGGGAGTCCCGCAACCGGGTTCAGCAGAAAACCTGGCGGGTCCTGAAATCGGTCGGACTGGCGCACAAGATGCATACCAAGGCGATCCTCCTCTCCGGCGGCGAACAGCAGCGGGTGGCCATCGCCCGCGCGATTGTAAACGAGCCCGACATCCTCCTGGCCGACGAGCCGACGGGCAACCTGGATCCGGATCTCACGCTGGAGATCATGAAGTTCCTCCGTCAGGTAAACGCCCGCGGCACCACCGTCATCATCGCGACGCACGACCCGGATCTTCTCGCGCGATTCAACAAGCGCCAGGTCGTGCTCGATCGCGGACGCGTGGTGGCTGACGGCTAGGCATCGGGAGCCATGCACCGCATCGCATACTTCCTGAAGGCAGCGCTGAGGGGGCTGACCTCCAACCCCCTTGTGAGCGCCATTTCGATAGTCACCATCACGGTCTCGCTCCTCACCCTCGGCACCTTCTACCTCGTCTATCTCAACCTTCGTGCCACGGCCGCATCCTGGGGCGGCGAGGTGCAGATCGTCACCTACCTCGCCGAGGGTTTGCCTGCCGACGAGGTTAATCGCCTTTCCGATGAGATTTCCCGGATGCCGGGGGTTTCTGCTGTCAAATATGTTTCCCGCGACGACGCGCTCGAACGGTTCCGCAAGGATCTCGGCGGGCAGTCCGGAATCCTTGACGGGCTCTCGAGCAATCCCCTTCCGGCCTCCCTCGACATTCAGATCCGTGAGCGAAGCCGCGCGGCGCCGCAGGTCCGGGAAATGGCCGGGCAGATAGCATCGCTGAGGGGCGTCGATGACGTGCAGTACGGGCAGGAGTGGCTCGATCAGTACCAGACCGCCGTGAACTTTATCCGCATCGCCGGCGCGATGCTAGGCGCATTTCTCCTCATCGGATCGATACTCGTCGTGGCGAACACGATCAAGCTCGCACTCTACAGCCGCCGCGAGGAGCTCGAGATTCTCTCGCTTGTCGGGGCGAGCAAAAGTTTCGTGCGCATCCCCTTTCTCATCGAGGGCCTTGCTCAGGGTGTTCTCGGCGCCGCTCTGGCCGGAGGAATCCTCTACGGTGGTTACCGCCTGCTGGTGGACCGGATGAGCGAATCGCTCGTCCTCAACCTCGGACATTTCGATCCGGTTTTTCTTCCCCTCCCCATGATCCTCTCGCTTCTCGGCATCGGCGCCGCGGTGGGGCTGTTTGGCTCGGCTCTCTCGGTGCGCCACTTCGGACGGCCGTGAGCGGCGCCTGCAGCAACGGTCGGCGCGGGCGTACGGCCTGCGTGCTCCTCTGCGCGGCCTGGCTGGCCTTCATCGGGCCGATTGCTGTCGCGGGCTCCGGTCCCGGTCGAGCGTGGGCGAAAGGTGATGGAAAAGAGGATGAGGCCCGGCAGAAGGCGCTCGAGCGGCTTCAGCGGAAAATCGAGCGCGAGCAGCGGGCGCTCGGCGAGGTCGACAGGCAACGTGCGGGCGTAGTGGAGAATCTGGGGGCGCTGGAGCAAACGCTCGCTGATCAGGAGCGGGACCTGCAGCAGGCGGAGTCGGCTGTGGCGGAGGCGGCCCGCTCGAAGCAGGCGGTGGAGGAGACCGAGGCCCGGCTCCAGATCGATCTTCGCGAGTTAGAAGGCAAGCTGGGAAACCGGCTCATCGCGCTTTACAAGCTCCGGGCGGTTGGATACTTTCGCGTTCTCTTCTCTTCCAGGGATTACCAGGATCTTTCCCGCCGGACGCGGTTTCTGAGAACGATCGTAGCCGCCGACGCGGGGCTCGTTGACAGGTACCACGCCAAGCTGACCGAGGCCCGGGAGCAGGGGAAGGTGCTCGAGGCCGAGCGGTCGAATCTTGCCCGCCTTCGCGAAACCGCCGATGGACGTCGCGTCGAGGTCGAGGCCCGCCGAAGCGAGAAGATGGCGCTTCTGGAGGAGCTCGGCCGCGAGAAAGAGGCCCGGCTTGCCGTGATCGCGGAGTACGAGGAAGCCGCGCGGGCGCTCGAAGGAACCTTCGAAGCGCTTCAGGAAGCCGCGCCGGCGCCTGACGCGCCCCTTCCCGGCGGGGCTGGCGTGGCCCCCGGGTCCGAACCCCTTGTCCCCTTCAGCGCGGCGCGTGGCCGGGTTCCCATGCCCGTGCGCGGACGCCTCATCAAGCGATTCGGCCTTCGCGCCGATCCGGAACTGGGCACCCAGATCCGGTCGAACGGCATCACTCTCAGGGCGCCCTACGGCGAGCCGATCGAGGCGGTTCACGACGGCAGGGTCCTCTACGCGGGCTGGTTCAGGGGCTATGGACGAATCCTGATAACCGACCACGGGGAGGGGTACTACTCGCTGATTGCACACGCCTCCGAGCTCCTGAAGAAGGTCGGCGACCGGGTCATGAAGGGCGATGTGGTCGCCCGGGTGGGCGAATCGGGGTCCCTCGAGGGTCCAATCGTCTATTTCGAGATACGGGAGCGCGGCAAACCGCTCGACCCGATGGACTGGATTAGCCGCTGAGCAAAATCCACTTGCCGGGCTATACTGCTGGGTTCCCGGGGGGGGGCCGCCGGCGCGGCCGCCCGGGCAGAGGGCTGGATGAAACTGTCAAGGAGACCTTCGATGATGAGAAGCACCACTAGTCGGTTTTTCTTCCTGGCGCTCTTGCTTGGGGCATTTCTGAGCGTGACTCCGGGCCTTCAGCAGGACGGCGTTGCCGGCAGCAAGTACGAAGAGCTGGCGACTTTCAACAACGTCCTTTCCATCGTCGAGAAGAACTACGTCGAGTCGGTGGATGACAAGAAGCTCATCGAGGGCGCCATCCAGGGAATGCTCGCGTCCCTCGATCCGCATTCCAACTTCCTCGACGCTGACACCTTCAAGGAGATGCAGGTCGAGACCAAGGGGACCTTCGGGGGCCTTGGCATCGAGATCACCGTCAAGGATGGTTACATCACCGTGGTTTCCCCGATAGCCGGCACTCCCGCCTATCGCGTCGGCATCCAGCCCGGCGACAAGATCATCAAGATCGAGGGGAAGAGCACGAAGAACATGTCGCTCATCGACGCCGTGAAGCTCATGCGCGGCCCGAAAGGGTCAAAGATCAACATCACGGTCTATCGCGAGGGGATGACCCGGCCCGAGGATTACACGATCGTCCGCGACGTCATTCACATCGAATCGGTGAAGGCGCGCGTTCTCGAAAAGGGTTACGGCTACGTGAAGATCGCGTCGTTTCAGGAGAAGACCGATCAGGATCTCGAGAAGGGCATCTCCGAACTCCGCAAGAAGGGCGATCTCAAGGGCCTGGTCCTGGATCTCCGCAACAATCCGGGCGGGCTGCTCGATCAGGCGGTGAAAGTCTCGAACGTGTTCCTGGACGGCGGACTCATTGTCTACACCGACGGCAGGGTCGAGAACCAGAAGATGCGATTCGAGGCCACGAAGGGCGCCAAGGAGGTGAACTACCCCATGGTCGTCCTCGTCAATGGCGGCAGCGCCAGCGCCTCCGAGATTGTGGCCGGCGCGCTTCAGGATCACCGACGCGCCCTCATTCTTGGCACACAGACCTTCGGCAAGGGGAGCGTCCAGACAATCATCCCTCTCGAGGGTGGTTCGGGCCTGCGGCTGACGACGGCGCACTACTTCACGCCCGACGGCCATTCAATTCAAGCCAAGGGGATTGGGCCTGACATCGTCGTCGAGCCGGTCGAAACCAAGGCCGACGAGGATTCAAAGAAGGAAGATGAAGATGTCTTCATGCTGCGCGAGGAGAATCTCGAAGGGCACCTCGAGAATCCCGATGAACCCGACGAGTCGGCGGAACCGGCCGAGAAGGACGAGAAGAGCAGCACCCCCGTTGATCCGAGAGAGACTTACGGGGATCCCAAGAACGACGTCCAGCTGGCGCGCGCCCTCGAGCTCCTGAAGTCCTGGCACGTGTTCGAAGCGCTCGCGAAGAACGAGGCGTCCTGATCCACAGGAGAAGTTCATGCCCGCCACGCTCGAGTACTGCTTCGACTTCATCAGCCCCTACACCTACCTCGCCGCGACACAGGTCGAGGATCTCGCGAAACGGACCGGCGCGAAGCTGGTCTACCGTCCGGTCTTCCTGGGCGGCATCTTCAAGGAGACGGGGAACCAGGCGCCGATGAACATCCCCAAGAAGGCCGCCTACCTCCCGGGGGATGTCCAGGCCTGGGCCGGCCACTACGGCGTTCCGCTCACATTTCCGGCTTCTTTCCCCTTCAACACCGTGCGCGCCATGCGGGGGGCCCTCGTGGCGGAGCGCGAGGGGAAGCTTCCCGCCTACACGAAGGCCGGCTTCAAGTCCGCCTGGGTGGACGGGAAGGACCTCGGTGACCTCGAGGTCCTGGCGGAGGTCGCCACGAGCGCCGGACTCGACCGGGAGAAGTTTCTGGCCGCGATCGAGGAGCCCGGGATCAAGGAAGCGCTGAAGGAGCGCACGGCCGAAGCGGTCGAGCGTGGCGCTTTCGGGCTTCCCACCTTTTTCGTGGGCGGGGAGATGTTCTGGGGGAACGACCGTCTCGTTCTCGTCGAAGAGCTTCTCAAGAAAAGCAAATAGCCTCGTGCCCTCGCGGCCGGCAATGTCGAATCGCCCGCGACTGGCAAGGGGAAGCCGTTACATGGCCGCCACGAGTTCGCCCCGCGCGACCGAGGCGGCCGTGGCTTTTCTACGGGACGGCGCCAACGCCGTCGACGCCGCCGTGGCGGCCGCCGCCGTGCTCGCCGTGGTGGAGCCGCAGGCTACCGGTATTGGCGGCGACTGCTTCATGCTCATCCACCTGGCCGGAGAAGGGCGCACGCTGGGCCTGAACGCCAGCGGTCGCGCAGGATCCGCCGCGTCCGTCGCCGAGTTGAAGCGGCGCGGGCACGCCTTCATGCCGCTGCGGGGCCCGCTCGCGATCACCGTCCCGGGAGCGCTCGACGGCTGGTGCGCCGCCCTCGAGCGGGCCGGCAGCTTGCCGCTCGACGCGGTTCTCGCCCCCGCGGTGCGGGCGGCGCGGGAGGGCTTCGAGGTCACGCGCGTCGTGGCCCGCGAGTGGGAACTGGCCGTCGAGTGCGGCATGCTCGCCGCCCCCGAGATCCGCGAGGCCTGGACCCTCGACGGCCATGCGCCTCGCGCGGGCGAACGCTTCCGGCAGCCGCGGCTGGCCGATACCCTCGACACGATTGGGGCCGGCGGGCGCGCGGCTTTCTACGAGGGGGAGTTCGCCGGTCGCCTCGTCGACTTCCTGGCCGGGCAGGGCGGCCTGCTCACGCGGGAAGATCTCGCGGCGCAGCGCGCGGAATGGGTCGAACCCATCCGCGTGGGCTACCGGGGGTTCGACGTCCTGGAGCTTCCCCCGAACGGCCAGGGGCTGGCGGCCCTCATTGCGCTCGGTATCCTCGAAGGGTTCGACGTTTCCGCGCATCCGATCGATTCGCCCGCCGCCCTTCACCTCCTCATCGAGAGCTTGAAGCTCGCCTACGCCGACCGTGGCGCCTACATCGCTGATCCTGACTTTGCCGACGTGCCTGTTGCAGAACTTCTTTCCCCTGCTTATCTGAGCGCCCGGGCCGGTCTCCTCCGGCCCGACCGGGCGATGGCGCTTGCCTCTCCAGGCGTCCCGCCCCGGGGGACCGACACCGTGTTTCTCGCGACCGCGGATGCGGCGGGCAACCTGGTCGCGTTGATCAACAGCCTCTACTTTCCCTTCGGTTCCGGGCTGGTGGTTCCGGGGACCGGCGTGACCCTTCACAACCGGGGTGGCGGGTTCACGCTCGACGAGGCGCATCCGAACGCGCTGGCGCCGCGCAAGCGCCCCTTCCACACACTCGTGCCCGCCATGCTGGCGCGGGGCGGAGCGCCGAGAGCCGCCTTTGGCGTCATGGGAGCGGATATCCAGGCGCAGGCGCACGTGCAGGTCGTGTCCCACCTGGTCGATCGCGGCCTCGATCCGCAGGCCGCCCTGGACGCGCCGCGTTTCTTCTTTCTGGCCGCGAACCGGGTCGCGCTCGAGGAGCCGGTTTTCACCGCGGCCGCGGAGGCGCTGCGCGGACTGGGGCACGACGTGGCGGGCCCCTCGGAGCTCCCCTTTCCGCTCTCCTTCGGCGCGGGCCAGATGATCATGCGCGATGAGGTGGACGGAGACTGGATGGGGGCGAGCGATCGCCGGAAGGACGGTTACGCGGCGGGCGGCTGACAGCACGGCCGTCGTCCCTCGGCGAGAAAGAGGCATGGCATCCCGGATGAGCATCCCGGCCTTCTTCCGCAGGAACATCGAAGCCATCGGCGCGGACACTGCGCTTCGCCTCTACGGCGTGGCCCTCGTGTCGCTGCACGTCCTCACCTTCTACTACTGGCGTGTCCGGTCGATTGATACCCGCCTCGCCGCGGGCCAGCGCTCCATCTGCTGGCCGTTCTTCGAGAACTGCGCGGACTACCGGCTCCTGGGCGCCGAAGGAATCCGGATCTATCTCTGGATCTATCTCGGCTTGGCAGTTGTCGGCATCCTCTTTTTTCTCCGCCGGCGCGTCGCCTGGGGCTACGGCGTGCTGGCGCTTCTAACGCTCATGGCTGTTCTGGTGTGGGCGCAGGACTTCAGGCTCCGGCTGAACCAGCACTACATGGCCCTCATCATCTCGCTCGTCTTTCTCTTTCTTCCGAACAAGCGCCGCCTGCTGCAGTACCAGATTGTCGCCTTTTATTTCTGGGCCGGGATTCTCAAGCTTGATGCGGAATGGCTCTCCGGCGCGGCGCTCTACCGGAAGCCGCTCGGGGTCCCCGAGAGCCTCATCCCGGAGGCCTGCGCCTATGTGGTCCTGCTCGAGACCTGCCTCATCTTCGGACTCTTCTCCCGGCGCCGGTGGCTCTTCCGGGCGACCCTCGCGCAGCTTGTCCTTTTCCACGCGACGTCGTGGACCGTTGTGGGCTTCTACTACCCCCTCCTGATGCTCGCGCTCCTTGCGATCTTCCCGCTCTCGCGGATCTATCCGTCTGAGGCGCCTGCCCCGCTATTCCGGCGGCTCCTCGCGGGGCGCGAGCCGGCCTCGACGGCGGTTGTCCTTTCGTTCTTCTCCTTTCTGCAGATTGTTCCCTGGCTGTTTCCCGGCGACAGCGCGATTACCGGCGAGGGGCGCCTGTTCGCGCTTCATATGTTCGATGCCCGGGTGGTCTGTGAAGGAGAGCTGGTCCTGCACCGCGCCGCCGGAAGGATCGATCGTGTGCCTCTCAGGCCGCGCTTGCCCACGCGAATCAAGTGCGATCCGATCGTGTATCTGAACATCGGCCGCGCCTTCTGCCGGATGGGCTGCAGCAGGACGGACCCGTGCATCGCCGTGGATCTTTCGCTCCGATCGCGCCGGCGAACGGGCCGAGAACTCAGGCCCGTCGTCGAATTGAACGATCTCTGCAAGGGGGGCGTGCAGTACGACCTCTGGCGGACGAATTCCTGGATCCTCAAGTAGCGTTGCAGCGCGCCGGGCGGTCCTGAAGCTTGCCGCGCCGGAGCGCTTGGCATAGGGTGGATGCCACAAGCTCGTTCTGGAGGCGTCTATGCGGGAAGTCGCGGTGGCCGGCGTGGGGATGACACCCTTCGGGGTGTACCCCGAGCGCCGGCTCGAGGATCTCATCCACGATGCAGGGAGCCAGGCGCTCGCCGATGCGGGGATCTGGGAAAGGCGCCGCGAGGTGGAAGCGCTCTACGTCGGAAATTTTTCCGCCGAGGGGTTCAATGGCCAGAATCATCTCGCGCCGATTGCAGCGCGAGCGCTCGGCCTCGGCGGCATTCCCGCCACCCGCACGGAGGGGGCCTGCGCCTCGAGTGGAATCGCCTTTCGAGAGGCGGCGCTCCTCGTGGCCGGCGGCGTGTACGAAATGGTCCTGGTGGTCGGCGTCGAGAAGATGAACGCCCTGGAGACGCCCGGCATCACGCGGGTGCTCGGCGAGGCGGCCCACGCGGAGGAGGAGGCGGCCGTGGGCGCGACCTTCCCGTCGCTTTTCGCGATGATCGCGCGCCGCCACATGCACCAGTACGGCACGACGCGCGAGATGCTCTCGGCCGTCGCGGTGAAGAACCACCGGCACGGGCTCCGAAATCCCCGGGCGCACATGCGCAAGGAGATCACGCTCGAGAAAGCGATGGCGGCCGCCCCCATCTGCGAACCGCTCAACCTATATGACTGCTCCCTTATCTCCGACGGCGCCGCGGCCGCCTTGGTGACGACGCTCGATCGCGCGCGAGGCCTGGCCGCCATGCCCATCCGGGTGCTTGGCGCAGGACAGGCTTCGGACGCTCCGTGCCTGCATCACAAGCCCGACATCACTGTTTCCCGGGCCACGCGCTGGGCGGCCGAGCGGGCCTTCGCCCAGGCCGGCCTCGGGCCCGGCGACGTTTCCTTCGCCGAGGTGCACGACTGCTTCACGATCGCGGAGATTCTCGCGACGGAGGATCTCGGGCTGGTCGAGAAAGGGAAGGGCGGGCCCGCGGTGCTCGAGGGGGCGACTTCGCTGGGGGGCAGGATCCCCGTGAACGTGAGCGGCGGGCTCAAGTCGAAGGGGCATCCAGTGGGAGCCACGGGCGTCGCGCAGATCGTCGAGGCGGTCACGCAGCTCCGAGGCGACGCGGGTGACCGTCAGATCGAGGGCGCCCGCGTAGGTCTCACGCACAATCTCGGCGGCTCGGGCGCGACCTGCACGGTGCATCTGTTCGGGAGGGCTTGACGATGGCCGCCACGACGGACGGCGGTATCGTAATTGCGGGGATGCGTTGCGGCGGCTGCGGGCTTCAGAGCGCGCCGCCGCAGCCCGTCTGTCCGCACTGCGGCGGCGATCGGGAAATCGGGCCTGTGTCCCTGCCGCCGCGCGGCACGCTCTACAGCTTCACGATTGTGCACGTGGCGCCGGCGGGACTGGAGGACGAAGCTCCCTATGTGCTCGGGATAGTGGAACTTGAAGGCGGCGCGAGAATCACGGCGCGAGTTCGCACCGCGGACCCTGGCGCCCTCGCGATCGCGGCGCCCCTGCAACTCTCGGAAATCCGTGCGGGAGTTTGTTTCTTCGACCCGGCCTGATGCAATCGGGGGGCCTCGGGGCTACGCCGGCGGCGGACCATGCCACGGCTCCTCGTCACGGTTCCTGTAGATGACGACCTCCAGATCCGCAGCGATGTAATCCCGCAGGCGATCGATGATGAACTTGAGCGCGCCCTCGTCGGCCTCGCCCGTCACGCGCACCTCCGCGGTGAGGCCGTAGGCGTCGATGAACTGGATTTCCAACCCCTTCTCCGCAAGCACCGGCGCTACGCCGTTCTCCACAGTGGCCTCGCAGCGAAGCCGGAGCTCCATGTCGACGAATTCCTGATCCTCGTCCGTGAAGGTGGGCGCCAGACCGGCAATCTCTCCGAGAATGCCCTCCACGTCGGCGCGACATGCGCCGCAGGTGCCGGAGGCGTTGCACATCTCACGGACCTCGTCCACCGTCTTCAAACTGTTCTCCGTGATGTAGCGCCGCAGGCGCACGTCGCTTATCCCCATGCACTTGCAGACGAGCCGTTGCTGGCGCCGATCCGTCATGTAGCCTCGCGGGGTGCCATGGACAGTGTATGGGGGCGGGATCTCCCGGAACGATGCGGGTCTGTTCCTCTCATCGGCCGGTGCACGGGGAAACTCAAGCCCGGGTTCGCGCCGGTCCTTCCGATAGAAGGCGAGTTATGATCTCCTCGTCGGCGGGAAGGAAGTTGTAGCTCTGAAGCTGCCCGGGCCGCGCCCAGGCGTACTCGAGGCCGCCCCCTTCGAGGCCGGGCGGCTCGCCCCGGAGGGGCCGGCAGCGATAGAAGAGGAGGAGGACGCTGAATTCGGGGTAGGCGTGAACCTTGACATGGAAGACGTGCCCGACCGCCGCCTCGATGGACAGTTCCTCCCGGATTTCCCGCGCGAGGCCCTCTTCGGGCGTTTCGCCCTCCTCGAGCTTTCCGCCCGGAAATTCCCAGTACCCGCCCATCCAGGAATCCGGCGGGCGGCGGGCGATGAGCAGCGCGCCGTCATCTCGTTCAATGATTCCGGCAGTGACGATGAGCAAGGTTCCGATGGGGTGGCAGGGGTGGCGCCTCAGCCGAAGCCGAGGTCGTGCAGTTCGTGCTCTTCGAAGCCGAGGTAGTGCCCGACCTCGTGGAGGAGCGTCTTGCGGATCTCGTCGACGAGCTCCTCGCGGTTTCCCGCAATCTTCTCCAGGCTTTTCCGGAAGATGAGGATCACGTCAGGCCCCGTGGCCTGGGCGATGGAGGTCTTCTCCTGGTACGGGGTGCCGACGAAGAGGCCGAGCACCTGAGGGCTCACGTTGTCCTCGGACACGATACGCCGGGAGGCGAAGTCCTCGACCTGGATTGTCACGTTCTCGATGAAGCGGTGGACCTCCGGTTCGAAGCTTTGTATGACCTCGTCGATGATGCGCTCGCACTCTTCCACTGAGATCTCGGCCGGCAGCGGGTAGTGTTCGGGATCCATCTCGGCGGCCCGGGCGAAGGCAGCCCCGGCGTCGGCGTCACGCCCGAGCTTTTCAAGCACGAGCCCCCGCCGGTAGTGGATGTCGGCATCATCGGGAAGCTGCTTCACAACCTTGTCGAACTCGGCGAGAGCCTTCCGGTAATTCCCCTGCTCGAAGAGAATCCCGCCCCGGAGGGACGTGAACTCGGCCCGGGCGGGTGAGAGCCCCAGCGCCTTGTCGGTCATGGAAACGGCCGCGCGCAGATCGCCTGCGCCAAGCGCCGCCTTGGCCAGCACGAAGTAGGCATCGGCGGCGTCATAGAGATCAAGCGGGCGCTTCAGGAGATGCCTGGACACCTCCTCGCCCTCCTTGGAGCGGCCGAGGTAGTCGACGAGCAACTCCGCCCGATTGAGCGAAGCCTTCACGAAGCCCGCGTCGAGCCTGAGCGCCTGCTCGAAGCTCCCCAGGGCGTCCTCGTGACGCCCGAGCATCATGAGGGCGTTGCCACGGCTGTTGTGAGCGTCGGCGTTGGAAGGGGAGAGATTGACCGCCCGATCGAACCGATCGAGGGCGGACTCATAGTCGCCTTCGTCGTAATAGTCCTCCCCCTCCTCGATGACGGCCCAGAAATCCTCGTTGCTCATTCGACTATCGAGCCTCCCTGCGGGAGTTGGGGGTTCGGGGGTGTCTGCCTGGATCCCTGCGGGCACGCCTCGGGGCCTCCGCTCCGGCGGGCGGGGCGCTCGATGCTGGGGATGGATCATACCGGATGGACCAGGGCCCTTCAACGAAATGATCCGTCGCCCGGAAGCGCGCGGGTGAGTCCCGGATGCCGCTGGGCGGCCGCATGTGCTAGAATACAAGCTCCGCTGCTCGCAATTCCCCTATGCTTGCAGGCCCCTACTAAGGTACCCCCCCAAGGTGCCCCCCCCAAAGGAGTTTTCCCGCCCTATGTCCGACACGGTAAGCCAGCCGACCGAAGGCGAAGAGCAGGTGCAGGACCCTGAATTGATGAGCATGGAGGATCTCCCCCCGGAGATTCGCCGCGCCTGCGCCGATCTCGGCTGGACCAAGTTCACGCCCGTCCAGGCCCGGGCCATCCCCGCTTTCGTAACCGGACGCGATCTCATGGTGCAATCGAAGACGGGGTCGGGGAAGACGGGAGCGTTCGGCATTCCAATTATCCAGATGGTCAAGCCCGAGGGGCGCTATGTCCAGGCCATGGTCCTGACACCCACGCGGGAGCTGACCCTGCAGGTCTGCAAGGAGCTGACGACGCTCGGCAAGCACCGGGGCGTCGTTCCGGTCGCCATCTACGGCGGGGTGGGCTACAAGACGCAGCTCGACGGCCTGAAGGGCGGGGCGCAGGTGGTGGTGGGCACCGCCGGCCGCATACTGGATCACATGCAGAGCGGGGCGCTCGATCCTTCGCGCGCCGGCATTCTCGTCCTCGACGAGGCCGACGAGATGCTGTCGATGGGTTTCTATCCCGACATGCGTCGCATCAAGGAAGAATTGCCGCGTGATCGCCAGACGCTCATGTTCTCCGCCACGATCCCGCCCAATGTGCAGTCGCTCGGCCGCGGCTTCCTGAACGACCCGGAATTCATCTCGCTCTCCACAGACAAGCTCACGGTGGACGAGATCGAGAACTTCTACTACATCACGCCGCAGGCAGAAAAAGAATCGAATCTCGCGCGCATTCTCGAGGCTGAAAACCCGGATTCAGCAATCATCTTCTGCAACACAAAGGATGAAGTCCGGCGGGTCTCCGCGGGGCTGAAGCGGCGCGGGCTCGACGCGGACGCGATCAGCGGTGATCTCGCGCAGAAGGATCGGGAGCGCGTAATGGGTCGCATCAAGGCGGGCACCCTGCGCTTCCTGGTGGCCACCGACGTGGCCGCCAGGGGCATCGACATCAGCGATCTCGCCTGGGTTGTGAATTACTCCGTGCCGCCCGCGCCCGAGGTGTACCTCCACCGGACAGGGCGAACGGGGCGGATGGGCAAGACCGGAATCGCCATCTCTCTCGTTTCTGGATTTGACATCGGATCCTTCGACATCGCCATGAAAGCGAACCGGCTCAACGCGAGCGAGAAGGAATTGCCCGCCGTGGACGGCGTGGCGGCGCGCATCCTCGAGCGAACGGAGGCCGCCATCGAGCGCGACCTGCGAGAGCTCGCGCCTGATGAACGCGCCAGGGCCGACGAGTTCCTCCCGGCGGCGAAGGAACTGTCCGCATCGGAGGAGGGGTGCGAGGTCATCGCCTTCCTCCTCCACCGCTACTACCAGCGCATGAACGCGAAGCCGCCGCCCGAGCCCGAGATTGGCGGGGCGGCCGACGCGCCCGAGCCCGAGCCGGAACCCGAGGAAGCGCCTCGCGGACGCCCGCGGCGAAGGTCTCGCCGGCGCTAGGCGCCGCCGCGCCTCTGACAGCCGGCCTTCGGGCCGGCTTTCATGTATCGAGGAGCCGCGCCAGAGCGCGGATCGTTTCCCATGCCCTATGCCCCGGTCACCCCGCCAATTCTCGCCGAGCTCCGGGAGCTCTGCGGCTCCGACCAGGTGCTCATCGATGACGAGGCCCGCGCGCGGTACGGCGAGGACGAGACGGAGGATCTCTCCTATCCACCGGAGGTAATCCTGCGCCCCGGGAACGTCGGGGAGGTCGCCGGCATCCTGAAACTCGCTCAGCGAGAGCGCATCCCCGTGACGCCGCGGGGGGGCGGAACCGGGCTTTCCGGCGGCGCGCTCCCCGTTCACGGGGGGATCCTGCTCTCGGTCGAGCGGATGAATCGCATTCTCGAGATCGATCGGTTGAATGCGGTCGCGGTTGTCGAGCCGGGCGTCGTCTGCGAGACCCTCCAGGATTGCGTTGAGGAGGCGGGGCTCTACTACCCGCCCGACCCGGCCAGCCGTGGCTCGAGCCAGATCGGGGGAAATATCGCCGAGTGCGCGGCCGGGCCGCACGCGGTGAAGTACGGCTCGACGAAGGATTACGTTCTCGGCCTCGAGGCGGTTCTCCCGGGCGGCGAGATCATCCGGACCGGAGGGAAAATCCGGAAGGACGTGACCGGCTACAACCTGACGCAGCTGCTCGTGGGCAGCGAGGGGACGCTGGCGGTCGTCACCCAGGCAACGCTCAGGCTTCTTCCTCTGCCGCGCTCACGGCTTACCCTTCTCGCCCCCTTCGCAAGCCTCGAACAGGCAACGGCCTGCGTGTCTGAAATCTTCCAGGCGGGTGTCGTGCCGAGCGCATGCGAGTTCATGGAGCGCGACGCCGTGGCGGCGGCCGAGGCGCACATCGGCGTGTCGTTTCCGCATCGTGAAGCCGCGGCCCATCTGCTCATCGAGGTCGACGGGATGGAGGATGGGAGTGTTGCGCGGGAGGCGGAGATCGTCGGGAAGGTTTGCCTGGCGCGGGGCGCGCTCGATGTGCTCCTCGCGGAGGCGCCCGCGAAGCAAGCGGAGCTCTGGCGCCTCCGCCGCTCGGTCGGTGAGGCGGTGAAGAAGATCAGTGTCTACAAGGAGGAAGACACCGTGGTGCCGCGGGCCGCGCTGGCGCCGCTGGTGGCGGGCGTCAAGGCGATCTGCGCGCGGCACGGGATCGCATCGATCTGCTACGGGCACGCGGGCGATGGGAACGTCCACGTCAACATCCTGAAGGGCGAGATGGATGAGGCGCGCTGGCGGGATCATCTTTCTGACGCCATCCGCGAGATCTTCGAGCTTACCGTGTCGCTCGGCGGCCGGATCTCAGGGGAGCACGGCATCGGGCTGACGCAGAAGCCCTACCTCTCCCTCGCGCTCTCGGATACCGAGATGCGACTCCTGCGCGATCTGAAGCGCGTGTTTGACCCGCACCACATCCTCAACCCCGGGAAGATCCTTGACTAAGCCCCGCCGTCTCGCCCTGGTGATCGTCGCTTTCTGGCTGGGGGTCATGCTGACGCTCGCCTGCTCGGTGGCGGTCGCGGTCTTCAGCGTGGTCGGCCAGGAGACGGGCGGGCGAATCATGCAGCGCATCTTTCCCTTCATTTACACCGTGAGCCTCGTTTGCCCCGCCGCCGCCCTGGCGCTGGTCCTGCGCCAGGCGGCGCGCTCCGCTCGGCGCCTGGCGATGCTTGCGCCCCTGGGCCTGGCCCTTGCCGTGGCGGCGTGCAACGCTTTCCTGCTCGCGCCCCGCATAAGCGCCGCGCGGAAGGCAATGGACGCCGCCGACGGGGCCGCACGCGACACCCTCACGGAGGCCTTCGGCCGGCTACACCTCCTATCGGTCTGGGCGCTGGGCGCGCTCATCGTTCTGGCGCTGGCCTACGTTCTGATGGAGGTTCTCGCCCCGCGCGAAGTTCGGGCACGGGGGTAGCCTTTTCCGTTGCGCGGCCCGCCGACTTCCTATAGAAGGGTGGAGCCTTCCTGCAGCACCATTCCCCCCTCTCGTTGCGGCGCCCGTCCGGAAACCCGGTTCACGTCGCGAATGCCCGCCTGATGAAACCCGTCGCCGAGCGCGTTGCGCAGCCGATCGACCTCTGACGGAACAGCCGCGCAGCGCGGGACGGCCAGCGGGGGAGCCGGCAACTTGGCACGACTGGACGGAAAAGATCGACTGGCCGCCGCCGGCGAGGTCGCGTCCGATGCGGGTCGCGTTATCCGCGATCTCGCGGGCCCCTTGTTGAGCCGGCGGGGCAGCAGCCTGCGCGAGGATCTCCTTTCCAGGGCGCTGCTGCTGGCCTTCCTTTCGTCGCTCGTTCTCCTTGTTCTCGATCTCCGGAACGCTTCCGCTTCCATCACTTTGGCGGCTCCGCCCGCGCTGCTCGCTCCGGTGTTTCTGCTGGCCGACGGGGCGGCATGGCGCGAGTGGCGGGGGCGCGCCAGTGGTCGCGCGCATCTCCTGCTCGGCGCCCTCGGCGGACTGGCCGCCCTGACGCTGGCGAGAGGCTGGGCGGGGGGCGAACCCGGGCGCTTCTGGTTGCTGGCCGCGTTCCTTGCGCCTTCGGCTCTCATCGAGGCGACCCGGATCACGCTGCATGGGGAAGCTGCTCACCGGAGGGTGTTGGAACGGAGCCTGCTTCTGTTCGGGCTGCCCGGGGTACTGTTCGCGGTCCTTCCCTTGCTGGTCCCCCGGGCGTCGCTTCCGCTTCGCGACGCCTTGATCGCCTGCGCACTGGCGGCTCTCGCGCTCGGAGCCGGCGCGGTCCTCTCGCTTGCCTGCCTTCGGGAAGGAAGACCGATCGACGTGCGGCAGAGGGGGAAGCTCGTCGCGGCGGGCCATTCCGCAGCCCTCCTTTCGCTGATCGCGGCGGCCTTCCTGCGCGCGCAGGGTGAGAACGCTGCGGCCGGGATAGCGCTGCTCGGTCTGGCGGTCGCGCCCGCGGCGCTGGTCACGGCGGCCCTTCGTGAGAACCTCCTCTGGGTCGACCGCTTCCTGCGCTGGGCGTTCGCCCTCGTCCTGACTGTCCCGCTCGCCCTTCTGCTCGGCTGGTCCGCCCTGCGGGTGGGCGGAGCAGCGGGCATCGCGCTGACTGCCTGCATGATCCTTGCGGCTCCGGCCGCTGCGGCCCGCCTTGGCGACCTGTTCGAACAGATCTTCCACCGCTCCTGGCGCAGGCGGACCCGGGCTCTCGCCACGCTGGAAGACAGGCTGGCGCAGGGCCGGACGCTGGAAGAGATCGCCGGATCGGCGCGCGCCGTTTGCGGAGAAGCCTTTCCCGGAGTGACCGTGGCGGTTCTGGCCGCAGACCCGGAGACGGGAAGCTTGCGTGAGATTGCGCCGGAGGACGACCCGTCTTCCCCGCGCGATCTCGGGCTCGAGCACTCCCTTGCCGTGCACCTGCGTGCCGCGACGTCTCCGCTCACCCGCTACGACGTGCTCTCGGCCCCCCGCTATTCTCATGCGCGCGGCGCCTGGCTGAAGGATCTGGACGAAGTCCGCGCCGCGGCGCTCCTCCCTTGCCGCGACGGTGAGGGGCTTCAGGGCGTGCTGGTACTGGGCGGCCAGGTTCGCGGCGGATTCTTCACCGAGGACGAGATTGCCGTCGCCTCGTCTGCCGCCACCGCGCTGGCCCCGGCGCTCTCCCGCGCCACCGCGCTGGAAGGCGCGCGTCGGACGATCACACGGCTGGAGGCGCGCCTGGACGCGGCCCGTGCGCAGACGGGACAGGCCGAGGCGGACGGTTCGCAGGCCATGGAGGATCTCGAGGAATCCACGCGTCATGTAATGACGGCCTACGCCGAGCTGAAGGTGCGGGAGGACGAAGCCAGAGAGGTGCGCGCTCGTCTGGCCGCGTCCGCCAAGGTTCTTCTCGCGGGGCGCCTGGCGGAGCGCATGGTGAATCCGGTGGAAGGCGCGCTGGCCGAGGCGGATCGCAAGCGGGCGGCGAAGAGCCGGCGCGGCGCCGCCGATGTTCATCGCGCGCGCCTCGGCCTGGGCGCCATCGCGGCCATCACGAGGCGGGACCCGGCCATGCCCTGCGATCTTCCCGGAGTGTTGGAAGCGGTCCTGGCCGTGCTCGAGGATGGCTGGCGCGGGAGGATCAAGGTCGAGCGCAAGATCACCGAGACGCCGGCGGTGGCCTGGCCAAGCGAGGCGCTGCACGCAGCGCTCCTGGCGATTCTTCTCAACGCCGACGAAGCCGTGGCGAGACGCGGAACCATTTCGATCGAGGCGCGGGGCGTCGAGGGCCGCGTCGTCACCGTGGCCGACGCCGAGGACGGGCATGGCGAGAGTGTTGCGCCGTCGGGGCAGGCTGCGGGAAAGATCGCCTGGATGACCGGCGCGCCCCGCGTGCAGGTCGTCATCACGGACGACGGCTGCGGCATCCCGGTCGGGCTCCAGGAACGCCTCTTTCACCCCTTCTTCACCACCAAGCCGCGCGGCTCCGGGGCGCTCGGCCTGGGCCTCTCGATCGTCGCGGACGCGCTGGCGCATCACGGCGGCAGCATTCGCGTCGAATCCGATCCGGGGCAGGGAACCCGCCTCGTTCTGGAACTGCCCGGCGCGCTCCCTCCGGTCCGGGCACGCGCATCCAGGCGCTCTTCTTGACGCAACTTTAATCCGGGGGCAGGCTGTGGCTTCCGGCTCGCGGCGCTCCGCGGGCGGGGCTCCGGCTGCGGTGCGAGGTCCGGGCGGCTGCGCAATCATCCGCCCGGCGCGGGGAACCGTCGTGATCAAGAACACCATGGGTGAATCTCGCCGCGACGTGCTCAGCGTGAGCGATCTCACCGCGCGCGTGAAGCGGCTGCTCGAGCAGCAGATCGGGAGCGTGTACGTCCAGGGGGAACTCTCGAACTTCCGCGTGGTCGCGTCGGGGCACGGGTACGGGACGCTGAAGGACGATCACAGTCAGGTCCGCATAGCGCTCTTCCGGAACACGCTCGGCGCGCTCGGCTTCGCGCCCGGGAACGGGATGCAGGTCCTGCTCCGAGGGCGGGTCACACTTTACGAGGCGCGGGGGGAGTACCAGATCGTCGGCGACTGGATGGAGGAGGCGGGGGCGGGCGCCGCCGCCTCCGCGCTGCGCCAGCTCCACGAGCGCCTGAAGGCCGAGGGTCTCTTCGATGAGGCGCGCAAGCGCCCGCTCCCCTTCCTTCCACGGCGCATTGGCGTCGCCACCTCGCCCACAGGCGCGGCCATTCATGACGTGCTTCGCGTGCTTGGCAGGCGCTACGAGAACCTCCACGTTCTCTTGAGCCCCTGCAAGGTGCAGGGCGTCGATGCGCCGGCCGAGATCGTCTCGGCCATCGAGCTTCTGGAGAAGGCTCCGGGGGTCGACCTCATTCTCCTCACCCGGGGCGGCGGCTCGGCCGAGGATCTGACCGCCTTCAACGACGAGCGCGTCGTGCGCGCGATCGTTCGCTCGCCCGTGCCGGTTGTTTCAGCCGTGGGGCACGAGATCGATTACACGCTGGCCGATCTGGCGGCCGATCTCCGGTGTCCGACGCCTTCGGCGGCCGCCGAGATGATTGTACGCGAGAAGTCGACTCTGGTCGAAAACGTGACCGCGCTCGATCTCCGGCTGGCCGCTGCCGCCTCATCCCGCCTCGGGGATCTCAGGCGACGGCTCGCCGAAACGGGACGCCGCCTGCTTCATCCGCGCAGGCGGATCGAGCAGACTGCGCAGCGCATCGACGAGATGCGGGAGCGGCTCGCGCGCACGGGCCGGCGGCTCCTGTCGGACCGGCGGGCCGCCCTGGCGGGCGCGTCGGCGATGGCGCGCCTCGAGGCGAGCGCGCGCCATCACGTTCACCTGGCCCGGGCAAGGCTTCAGGGCACTGCAGGCAAGCTGCAGAGCCTCTCTCCGCTCGCCATCCTCGACCGGGGCTACAGCATCACGCGGGCCCTCCCGGCCTACACGGTTGTGCGTTCCCCCGCCGAAGCGCCGCCGGGGAGCCGCGTCGAGATCCGCCTCTCGGGCGGCGCACTCGAGGCGGAAGTCCAGCCCACCGGCGGACGGCGCGGCGCTTCAGGCGGCAAGGAGCAGGGGTAGCGCTTCCGCCTCCTTGACGCCCCGGGGCCCGCCGGTATACTCGAAACTCCCGCCACCGAGTACCCGGGGCTCGTCCATGACTCGCACACCGACTCGCACGCCTGCTCCCTCGAAAGGCCAATCTGCTCCGAAGATCCCCTTCGAAGAGGCGCTGAAGAAGCTCGAGGAAACCGTCGAGTCGCTCGAGGACGGAGAGATCGCGCTGGAAGACGCCCTGAAGCTCTACGAGGAAGGCGTTCGACTGGCTCGGCTCTGCACGAAGAAGCTCGACGAGGCCGAACGGAAGATCGAGATTCTCTCTCGCGACACCGAGGGGAAGGTCACGGCCCGCCCGTTCGAGGAGGGTGCGGAAGAGGGGGAGTGAGGAACTCCAGGGGAAGACCGTGACCGCACGTCACAAGATGCCCGCGGGCTTCGGCCCGAGCGCGCTGAAAAGCTACCTTGACGAGCGACTGGCCCGGGTGAACGCCTACCTGGACGGCTGCCTGCCGGAAGAGAGCCGAACCCCCGAGACCCTTCACCGCGCCATGCGCTACAGCCTTTTTTCCGGGGGTAAGCGCATCCGCCCCGTGCTGGTCATCGCCGGGGCAGAGGCTGTCGGCGGGAAGTCCGATCAGGTGCTGGGACTGGCGGCGGCCCTCGAGCTCATTCATACCTACACGCTCATTCACGACGATCTCCCCGCCCTCGACAACGACGACTATCGCCGTGGACGGCTCACCTGCCACAAGGTTTTCGGCGAGGCGGTGGCCCTTCTGGCCGGAGACGCGCTGCTGACGAAGGCTTTCGAGCTGCTCAGCAACCCGAAGGAGTTCCCATCCGTCCCTCCCGAGCGGCTTCTCGACGTGGCGGGGCAGATCGCGCGGACTGCGGGATCGACCTGCCTGGTGGGAGGGCAGGTCGTGGATCTCGAGAGTGAGGGAAAGCAGGTTGATCTGCCACTGCTCGAATACATCCATGTGAACAAGACCGGCGGACTCATCGTGACAAGCGTCACCGCGGGTGCAAGGCTTTGCGGGGCCGAGCAGCAGAGCCTCCGGGCGCTCGCCCGCTACGGGGAGTGCATCGGGCTCGTGTTCCAGATCACCGACGATCTGCTCGACGTGATTGGCGATCGGGAGACGCTCGGAAAGAACACCGGCGGCGATCGGGTGCGCGGAAAAGCCACCTATCCGGCCGTGCTAGGAATCTCCGAATCGAGGTCCCGGGCCGGGGAGCTCACCGGCATGGCGATCGATCACCTGGCGGCCTTCGACGAGCGCGCGGATCCGCTCCGCGCTCTCGCACTATTCCTTCATGACAGGGATCGTTAGATGACCCAGCCCACACGTTGGCTCGATCGGATCGATTCTCCGCGGGACCTCCGCGAGGTCCCGGAGGACGCGCTGCCGGTGCTCGCCCGGGAGGTCCGGCAGCGCCTGCTCGAGTGCGTCTCCCGCACCGGCGGGCATCTGGCCTCCAGCCTGGGGGCGGTCGAGCTGACCATCGCTGTTCACCGTGTCTTCGACGCCCCGCGCGATCGCATTGTCTGGGACACCGGGCACCAGGCGTACGTCCACAAGCTCTTCACCGGCCGCCGCGAGCAGCTCTCCACCCTTCGCCAGCATGGCGGACTCTCCGGGTTTCTCCGGCGGGAAGAGAGCGTCTACGATGTCTTCGGCGCCGGTCACGCCGGCACCGCGGTCTCGGCTGCGCTGGGCGCCTCCGAAGGCATCCGCCTCCGGGAGGGTGAGGAGCGTGTGATCGCCATCCTGGGCGACGCCGCGCTGACCGCCGGGATCACCTTTGAGGGGCTCAACCAGGCCGGCCTGCTCGGGAAGAACCTCATTGTCGTTCTCAACGACAACCGGATGAGCATTTCGGAAAACGTGGGCGCGCTCAATTCATTCATGAGCCGCAAGCTCACCAGCGCCTCCTTCCGCCGCTTCAAGGAGGAGGGGAAGCAATTCCTGCGCGGCGTGCCGGCCATCGGCGACGATCTCCTCCACTGGGCCAGGCGCATGGAGGATTCGGTGAAGGCGTTGTTTTCGCCGGGAATGCTTTTCGAAGCGCTCGGGTTCAAGTACGTGGGCCCGCTCCCGGGGCACGAGGTGGAGCCGCTTGTCGAAACCTTCGAGAACCTGAAGCGGATGCAGGGGCCGATCCTCGTGCACGTGCTCACGCAGAAAGGAAAGGGGTATCCGCCCGCCGAGGAGGATCCCCGGGCCTACCACGGTGTTTCGGCCTTCGATATCGGCTCCGGGCGAAGCACCGCGCCCAAGCCCGCCGCTCCCGGCTACACCGAGGTGTTCTCTCGGGCGATGATCAAGCTCGGGCGCACCGATCCGCGCCTCGTCGGTATCACGGCGGCGATGCCCTCCGGGACGGGGCTTGACCGTTTTGCCGAAGAATTTCCTGGCCGCTACTACGACGTGGGCATTGCGGAGCAGCACGCCGTGACCTTCAGCGCAGGCCTGGCCACCGAAGGGTTCAGGCCGGTGGCGGCCATCTATTCCACGTTCCTCCAACGGGCCTACGATCAGATCGTGCACGACGTCTGCATTCAGGACCTGCCGGTCACCTTCGCAATTGATCGCGCAGGCCTGGTGGGCGCGGACGGCGCAACGCACCAGGGACTGTTCGACATCGCCTATCTGCGGACGCTCCCCCACATCGTATTGATGGCGCCGAAGGACGAAAACGAGCTCCAGCACATGCTGAAGACGGCCGTGGACTGCGGCCATCCCGCCGCCGTCCGCTTCCCGCGGGGCGCCGGCCCGGGGGCGGCGCTCGACGAAAATCTTCGGGCGCTCGAAATTGGCAAGGCGGAGTTGCTCCGGGACGGCGCCGACGCGGCGCTTGTCGCCTACGGCGTCATGGTCCAGCCCGCGCTCGAAGCCGCGTCGATTCTCGAGGCGGAGGGAATATCGGCGGCCGTGGTGAATGCCCGCTTCGCCAAGCCTCTGGACGCGGGGCTGATCACGGCGCTGGCGCGACGCACGCGCCGGATCGTCACGCTGGAGGAGCACTCGCGGATGGGCGGGTTTGGCAGCGCGGTGCTCGAAGCCCTGAGCGAGCGTGGCGTCGAGGGCGTCGAGACGAAGGTGCTCGGCATCGGCGACGCGTTCATCGACCACGGACCCACGCCGCATTTCCACGAGCGATTCGGCCTGCGCCCCGCCCAGATTGCGGAAACCGTGCGCGGGATGATCAGCGGCTCCAGGGTCCCGGACGAGCGGGCGCAGGGCGACACGGCGGATCGCCTTCCTTGAGCCCGGGCTCCGGGCGCGCGCCTTCCGGATCCACCGGCGGCCCAAGTGGAGGCAAGGCCCAGGCAGGGAAGGCGCGGGCCGACCTCCTGCTGGTCGAGCGGGGGCTCGCCGAGAGTCGTGAGAAGGCGCGCGCGCTCATTCTCGCCGGGCAGGTCCATGCCGG
>JAUYMQ010000613.1 GCA_030698575.1 Deltaproteobacteria bacterium | reverse complement strand
TCGCTCTCCATGATCTTGCGAACCTTCTCGAGATTGCACTCGGCTTCGAGGTACTTGCGTGCCCCCTGCCGAAGAATCGCCTGGTCTTCGCCGTATCCGAACTCGTCCGGAATCATTCACTTTCTCCGTTCAATAAGTGGGACAGTCCCTCTTAATTAAGAGGGACTGTCCCACTTATTTGGACTTTGCCAGGCCGAGTATGCGCTCGCCGATGATGTTGCGCTGGATCTCGCTCGTGCCGCCGCCAATGGTGAAGCCGAAAGTGTTCATGTAGGCGCGCTGCCAGAAGCCGTTCTCGATGGCGCGGTCGGAGCCGTACCAGTACTGCGCCGCGGGGCCCTGGATCTCGTTCGCGAAGGCCGTGAGGCGCTGCAAGAACTCGCTCCCCACAAGCTTCCCCATGAAGGGGATGGCCGTGGGCCGGTCTTCGACCAGGCCCGCGATCTTGTAGCGGCGTCCGCAGGCCGTGAGCGCGGCTTCCTCGATGGCGAACTGTGCGATGCGATCGCGCACCCAGGGATCATCGATCGCCGGGGCGCCGCCGCGCCGTGATGCGCGAGCCAGATCGACGAGCTTCTTGACCGGCTCGCCCATGGCCGTCGAGCCGCCTGCACTCCCCTCCTGCGCGCCACGCTCGAAGAGCAGCGTCTGGATGGCGAGCTGCCACCCCTGCCCTTCCACGCCGAGGAGGCAGGAGGCTGGAATCTCGACGTTGTCGAAGAGCACCTGGTTGAAGCCGCCCTCGCCCGTCATCTTGATGAGCGGGCGAATCTCGACGCCCTTGGACTTCATGGGAAAGAGGAAGTAGCTGATGCCGTCGTACTTGCGGGCTTTCGGGTCGGTGCGCGCGAGGAGGATCATCCAGTCGGACCACTGCGCGGTGGTGGTCCAGACCTTGTGGCCGTTGACGACGTAGGTGTCGCCCTTCCTGACGGCGCTCGTGGAAAGGCTGGCGAGATCGGAGCCCGAGCCGGGCTCGCTGAAACCCTGGCACCAGATATCCTCGCCGCTCAAAATCTTCTTCAGGTAGCGCTCCTTCTGCACATCGCTCCCCGTCATCATGATCGTCGGGCCGACCCAGGCGAGCCCGATGTAGTTGACCATGAAGGGCGTTCCCGCGCGGGCCATTTCCTGCTCGACAACGCGCTGCGAACCGGTCGGGAGCCCGCGCCCGCCGTAGGCTTCGGGCCACTCGACGCCGAGGTAGCCGCCCTCGTACACCTTGCGCTGCCAGTCGCGGAGGTACACGAACTGCTGCTCCGACTCGACCTCGAGGAAGGTTTGCGGCAGCTTGAAGCCGGGGTCGGCCGGCTTGTTCTTCGCGATCCACGCGCGGGCCGCCTCGCGCAGCTGCTGCTTCTCGGTCGATTCGTTCTTCTTGCTCATGGTCTGCTCCTGGTGGCCGGCCTGGCGCCGGCCGCTCATGAAACGCGCCGCCATGCTCGGTTCCGCTTCGCTTTGTTTTCGAAACTTGTAGCAGATGCTTGGCGGGGCGGAAAGGGCCGCGCCCGTCTCCGGTGGCGCCGCCCGAATGCGATTCATTTGTGTTTCCGGGGTCTCCTCTTGAATGACGCTCTTCGTGCCAGGGGTGAGAGGGAGGGTTGCGACGCTGTAAAGAAGCCAGGAATTGCCCGAGGGATCCTGCTAGACTTGCGGGGAAAGAGACGGTGCTTGCAGGGTTTGCGGGTCGCTCCATAGCGGCCGCACGCCGTTGATCGCGCAGTGCGGGGATTTTGACGGCGCCGTTCGCGGAAAGAATGTCTGCGGCACGCTTCTTGCTCTTTTGGACAGACAGACGCATCAACAACGACCCCGTTCCGCCGGGACGGGCCAATCAAGGAGAGGGCAGAACCATGGCTGTACGGCGTGGAAAGCGCGCCGGGCGCTCCGAAGGTTTCAGCACGGCAAAGAAAGCGAAGGGCGGGAAGGTCAAGCGCAATCCGCCGCGCGAAACCACAACCTTGGCGGCGCGGCCCAGGACAGGCACGCGCCCGGTAGTGCCGCGGATCGGGAAGCAGATCGTGATGAGCGCGGCTTGCTTTCCTCCTCCAGACGCCGACGTCGAGCACGTGGGAAGGCTGCCGCTCGGCCCGGACGAGCTGGACAAGCTGCGCGCGCTTCTGCGGCAACGCCAGCGTGCGGCGCAGAAGCTTCTCAATCGGGTCAACGCCGCCGAATCCGAGATCGAGGAAGATCGCCGCACGAGCGCCGACCTGACGGATCGCGGCGCCGACCGCGCGATGGAGATGCTGCTCCTTCGCGAACAGGCCAAGGAAATAGCCGAGATCGAGGAGCTGGAGGCGGCCCTCGGACGCATGCGCAAGGGCAAGTACGGCATCTGCACCAGCTGCGACGAGCGCATCTCCTACCGGCGCCTCCTGGCGCTCCCCGAAGCGCGCCGTTGCATCCGCTGCGAGAACGACGGCCGCCGCTGATCGCGATCAAATTCGTGGGGTTCTGGTAGAATCCCCGGCATGACGGATGAGGTGTCGGCGCGGGTCGTGCGCAAGATGGCGGATGTGCCGCGGGAGGCGTGGGACGCGCTGGCGGGTGAGCGGCCCTCCCCCTTCCTGCGCTGGGACTGGCTGGCTCTTCTCGAGGAAACCGGCTGCGCCGTCGAGTCCAGCGGCTGGCTCCCGCACCACGTCCTCCTCCATCGCGGCAAGCGACTCGTCGGCGGATGCCCGCTCTACCTGAAACTCCACAGCATGGGGGAGTTCGTCTTCGATCACGACTGGGCGCTCTACGCCGAGCGCCTGGGCCTCAACTACTATCCCAAGCTCCTCGTCGGCGTCCCGTTCACACCCGTCACCGGCCCGCGATTCCTGACCGCCCCGGACGAGCCCCGCGCCGCCCTTGTCGAGGCCATCGGGCGCGTCATCGCCGACATCGCCACCCAGAACAACATCTCCTCCGCTCACGTCACCTTCTGCCGCGACGATGAAGCCGCGGCGCTCGAGGGCGCCGGCTACCTCCGCCGGATTGACGTGCAGTACCACTGGCAGAACCGTGGCTACGCCGACTTCGAGGGGTTTCTAGGCGAGGTGCGTGGTGGCCGCCGCAACAAGATCCGCCGCGAGCGGAAGGAGATCGAGCGCCAGGGCATCGCCATCCGCCCTCTCGAAGGAGACGACCTGACCGACGCTGCCCTCGACACCCTCTACGATCTCTACGCCGGACACGTTGACGGCATGTACTGGGGGCGCCGGTACCTGACGCGCGCGCTGTTCCGCGAGCTTGGGCGCCGCATGC
>JAUYMQ010000604.1 GCA_030698575.1 Deltaproteobacteria bacterium | reverse complement strand
GAAGCCCTGCCCTTGAGTTCCGCAATCGCGCGCAGCGCCGGCAAGTCGCGATCGATCAGCGGACGGGCAACCTCGAGTACCGCTTCGCTGCGCGCGTAAGTCAGCCAGGACAGCAGCACGCCCATAGCCAGCGCCGCGCCGCTCAGCGCCAACCAGCGAATCCCCATCGGTCTGGACACGATCTCTCCCAAGAAACAAGGCGGCGCCTCAAACGTAGTTACTGGAATACCGTGCCTGCTGCACAGGTGCCCGCCCTGCGCACCAGGTGCAGCCGCAAGACCCGGTAATGCGCCCCTATGCTCCTTTAGTCGCACGAACTCGCGCTTTCTTACATGCACGGTCAATGTAAGAATTCGCCTCCCCAACGCGACTAAGCATCTGTCCCCAAGCCACGTCTCTGGAGGCCCAATGAGATTCCGACAACTTCTTCTTTGCCTCGTCCTCATCGCCGCAGGCACGCCTGTCGCCGCGCTTGCGCAGGAGATGAACGGCTTTGACCTGAAGGGCTCGCTGATTCCGAGCGAGCAGATTCACTTCGGCGGACCGCCGAAGGACGGCATCCCCGCGATCGACAGTCCGAAGTTCGCCTCCGGCGAGTTTGCCGCCTTCCTGCGCGACGACGACGCCGTGCTCGGCATCGCCCGTGGCGGCGTCGCGCGTGCCTATCCGGTACGGATCCTCAACTGGCACGAAGTGGTCAACGACCGTTACGGCGACGAAGCTGTGGTCGTCACCTTCTGCCCGCTGTGCGGCACCGGCGTCGCCTTCGACGCGAGGATCGACGGTCGCGTGCTGAGCTTCGGCGTCTCCGGCCTGCTCTACAACAGCGACGTGCTGCTCTACGACCGGCAGACCCAATCGCTGTGGTCCCAACTGCTCGGACAGGCGATCAGCGGCCCGATGAAAGGGCAATTCCTGAAGATGCTGCCGTTGACGCATACCACTTGGGCCGATTGGCGCGCGCGCCACTCGGCGACGCTGGTGCTCTCGCCCGACACCGGGCAGCCGCGGCCCTACGCGCGCGACCCCTACGCCGGCTACGCAAGCAGCGGGGAAATCATGTTCCCGGTGGCCTTTCGCTCCGCCGGCTTTCATCCGAAGGAGCGCGTTCTCGGAATCAAGATCGGCGAGCGTGCCAAGGCGTATCCCTTCGTCGAACTGGGCAGGACGACTGGTGTGGTATCGGACCGGATCGGCGACACGGAGTTGAGCATTCGTTTCGACCGCGTAGCGTCGAGCGCCACCGCCTATACCGCGGACGGGCGCCAGTTTCCGGCCGTGGTCGGCTACTGGTTTGCGTGGTACGCATTCAATCCGAAGACCGCGGTCTTTCGCGCCGGGGACCATCCTTCACCGAAACGCCACCCGTGAATTTCGCTGCGCATGCGTACTATAGCTTTCGTCCGGGCAGCGTTCGTTGCGAAAACGGTGCCCGTTAACCTGCCTGCGAGGAGCGTCCATGCCTGCCCAGACACTTTCACTATCCTTTCCCGGCGCCCGCGGCACCATGCTCGCCGCGCGCCTCGACTTGCCGCCCGCGGCGGCGCCGATAGCCTATGCCCTGTTTGCGCACTGCTTCACCTGCTCCAAGGAAACCAAGGCCACGACCTATGTCAGCGCCGCGCTGGCCGAGCGCGGCATCGCCGTGCTGCGCTTCGATTTCACCGGACTGGGCGGAAGCGATGGGGATTTCGCCGGCACCAATTTTTCTTCGAACGTGGAGGATCTCGTTTCCGCCGCCGACTACCTGCGGCAGCATTACCGCGCGCCCGCGATCCTGGTCGGCCACAGCCTTGGCGGCAGCGCGGTGCTCGCCGCTGCGCGGCGAGTCCCGGAAGCGGTGGCGGTGGCGACCATAGGCTCGCCTTTCGACCCGGCTCATGTGCTGCACCTGATCAAGGACAGGGAGGCAGTCGAGCGCGATGGCGAGGTCGAGGTCGATATCGGCGGCCGGCCGTTCCGCATACGCAGGCAGTTCCTCGAAGACATCGCGGGCAGCAAACTCGGGGACGAAGTCGCCAATATGGGCAAGGCGCTGCTGGTCATGCATTCGCCGCGCGACAGCGTGGTCGGCGTCGACAATGCGACGCGGATTTTTTCGGCGGCCAGGCATCCGCGGAGTTTCATTTCCCTCGATCCGGCCGACCATATGCTGTCGCGGCGCGAGGACGCGCTCTACGCCGGTAACATTCTCGCATCCTGGGCGGCGCGCTACCTGCCCGCCTCCGCCGATACATCTCCCGCGCCGGTCCCCGGCACCGTGCTGGTAGAGGAAACGCGCGAGGGCAAATTCAGCCAACGCGTGGTCGCCGGACGCCATGTCATCCGCGCGGACGAGCCGCTCGCGGCCGGCGGCATGGATTCCGGGCTGTCGCCCTACGATCTCGTCCTCGCCGGGCTCGGTGCCTGCACTTCCATGACCATCAGGATGTATGCCGATCTCAAAGGCTTTCCGCTTGAGCGCGCCACGGTCGAACTAAGGCACGAGAAGATTCATGCGACAGATTGCACGGATTGTGAAACCAAGGACGGCAAGATTGACCGCATCGACCGGCTCATTCGTCTCGAAGGCCCCTTGAGTGAGGAGCAGCGCGCCAAGTTGCTCGAGATTTCGAACAAATGCCCGGTGCACCGGACCCTGCACTCGGAGGTCAACATCCCGACGCGCCTCGCGGACTAATGACCGCTCCCACTCACTGCATTCAACAAGCCATGAATCGGATCTTCGTCGCCCTCGTCCTCATGCTTGGCTCCGCAGCGGCATTCGCTTTCGATCATAGCCATGCTGTCTGGGGCGCCCTGCTGAAAAACCACGTGGTACTGGTTCAGGGAGGCAACGCGGCGCAAGTTCGCTATGCTGGCATGCTGGCCGAGCGCCGGTCGCTCAAGGCTTACCTGGACAGTTTGTCGGCTGTGACCGAGACCGAGTACCGGGGCTGGACCAAATCGCAGAAGCTCGCGTTTCTGATCAATGCCTACAACGCCTTTACCGTCGAACTGATCCTTACCAAGTACCCGGATCTCCTATCGATCAAAGATCTCGGCAGCCTGTTTCAGTCGCCGTGGAAGCGCAGGCTCTTCACCCTGCTCGGCAGTGAACGCACTCTCGACGATATCGAGCATGGTTTGATCCGCGCCCCGGGGACTTTCGACGAGCCGCGCATTCATGTCACCCTCGTTTGCGCCTCGATCGGCTGCCCGATGCTGCGCAACGAGACTTATACCGCCGAGCGGATCGAGGCGCAGATGGAAGACGGCATGCGCCGGTTTTTGTCCGATCGGACCCGCAACCGCTTCGATGCCGCCGGCGGCACGCTGCGCGTATCGAAGCTGTTCGATTGGTACGGGAAGGATTTCGAAATCGGCCACGCTGGTTTTACTTCGCTCGCCGCGACATTCGCGAAACATGCCGAGCGCATGGCGGACACGCCCGAGGCGCAGGCGCGGATACGCTCGGGCGACTACCGTCTCGAGTTCCTCGAGTACGACTGGAAGCTTAACGATGCGCGTTGAGATGACATAGACATGAACAAGGTCGGACTGTGGCTCGGGCGCAGAATCGGCGACTATCTCAGCCGGAGGACGCACACCGACAGCACCTCCATGCCGACCGAGCCCGGCCGGCTCGCCGCGGCACTTCGGCCGGGCGATGTCCTGCTGGTCGAGGGAAATACGCGGCTCAGCGTCGCGATCAAGTATCTCACCCAGTCCACCTGGTCGCATGCCGCCCTCTACATCGGCCCAGCCCTGGGTCGGACCAACGAAGAGGGGGAATCGCTGTGCTTCGTCGAAGCGGACATCACCGAGGGCGTGCGTGCCGTGCCCCTGTCGCTGTTTCACGGGCTGCATACGCGAATCTGCCGTCCGCTTAACCTGTCGCCGGAGGATCTGGAGCAATTGCTGAACTACGCCTGCGCGCGCATCGGCCATCAATACGACCTGAGAAACGTTTTCGACCTTGCGCGCTACCTCTTTCCGACACCTCCGGTCCCGCTGCGCTGGCGCCGGCGCATGCTCGCGCTGGGCAGCGGCGACCCGACCCGGGCCATCTGCTCTACCCTGATCGCCAAAGCGTTTCAGTCGGTGCGCTACCCGATCCTGCCCATCGTCAAGAGCGGCCCATCCAAGGATCCCGCCTGCCCCGGATGCGTCGCTGAACTGCTGCACGTGCGTCACCACAGCCTCTTCGTCCCTAGGGATTTCGACGTCTCCCCTTACTTCGACGTGGTCAAGCCGACGCTCGCTGCAGGATTCGATCCTCGCCGATTGATCTGGGCAGAAGGGGAGGAACAGAGCTGATTCACTGCTCGCTTTTAATCGCCGGAAATGAACCAGGCGATGGGCGTCGGCGCGGCTTTGTAGCGCGGATATCCAGAAGACGAGTACGATGACACATTAATTTCGAAGTCTGTCTGCCTTGTAGATGTAGGAGCGAGCTTGCTCGCGAATCATCGAATTCGCGAGCAAGCTCGCTC
>JAUYMQ010000586.1 GCA_030698575.1 Deltaproteobacteria bacterium | reverse complement strand
CGAAGACAAGTCCGCGCGGAAGCAGGTCGCGGATCTCAGCCGGCGGGAAGGGGTCGCCCCCGATGTGGCGCAGCGTGATCTCGAAGCAGACGCGCTCTCCCGGCTTCACCTCTCCGGTTGCACATTCCCAGCCCAGTGCCGAGGCCTCGCTTGCGCCCAGAAGCGTCTTCTCGAAGCGCAGCACGGGCGGCACCTTCGCGCGCACCCTGACACAGGCCTCCGTGGAGGCCGCAGGGTGCAGTGTTGCGCCGGGGCTTTCGAGCCCCGCGCGGTTGCAGAGCGGCATCTCCGCGGGCGCGTCGTCCTCGACCCTCATCCGAACGTGAAGATTGGCGCTGTCTCCGCCGTCGAGCGGCGCGACGGTGCACGTGATGCGGTTCTCGTCGGTGCGGCAGTCGAGCGCGGCGGACGAATCAATCTCTTCGACGGCCAGGCCGGGCGGGAGCGTGTCGGTGAGCGTCGAGGGCTCGGAGGGCCCGGTTCCCGCTTCGTGCGCAATCGTCACCTCGAAGCAGACCTGGCCGCCGGTCTCGACGGGATCGGCGTCGCAAGTCCAGCCGAGCCGGCGAGCCTCGCTCAGGCCCATCCGTGTCTTCCCGAGATCGAGCACGGGCGCCGGCAGCGGCGGCGGAGGCGGCGGTGGCGCTGGTTCTGGCGCCGGGGGCGCGGGTGGAGGAGGCGGTGGCGGAGGCGGCGGCGGAGGCGGCGGGAGGACCACGGTGACGCAGGCCGTTGCACTCGTCCGGGGCTCCACGCCGGCGCCGGGCGCGTCAACCCGGGCCTCGTTGCAGAGGGTCTGGCCCGCCGGCGCTTCGGCTGTGATCTCGGCGCGGATGCGAATGACGGCGCGATCGCCTGCCTTCATCTCGCGCGTGCTGCAGACGATCGGCGTTGCAGCTGCGACGCAGGTCGTTCCGGCCGTTGCCGCCACGTCAGCCGGCGTCAAACCCGCCGGAAGCGCGTCGCGAATCTCGGCCGACGCGAGCGCATCGCCTCCCGCGTGAGTCAGCGTCACCTCGAAGCAGACACTCTCTCCCGGCTTCGCCTCGCCCGCCGCGCAGGCCCAGCCCAGCTCTTCGGCGATGCTTGCCCCGAGGCGCGTCTTCTCGAAGCGCAGCTTCGGCGGTACTTTCTTGCGCACGCTGATACAGGCTTCCGCGGTGGCCGCCGGCTCGACCTTCGCGCCCGGGCTTTCGAGCGCGACGCGGTTGCAAAGCGGCGCGTCCGCGCCGGCGTTCTCCGCGACCCTTGCCTGGATGGAGAGACGCGCTTCCTCGTCCCCGTCGAGCGACGAGACTTCGCAGGCGAGCGGGGCGGTCTTGCTGCGACAGGAGATTCCGGCCGTATCGATCTGTTCAATGACGAGGCCGGCGGGCAGGGTGTCGGTGAGTGCCGAAACTTTCGAGGGGGCTGTCCCCGCCTGATGCGCTATCCGCACCTCGAAGCACGCGAAGCCGCCGGCCTCGACGGGATCGGCGTCGCAAGTCCAGCCAAGTTTTTTTGCGTCGGCGGCATCCATCCGCTTCTTCGAGAGGCGGAGCACCGGCGCGGGCGGCGGCGGGGGCGGAGGAGGAGGTGGCGGTGGAGCGGGCTCCGCGGCCGGAGGAGGCGGGGGCGCGGGTGGCGGCACGACCGGCTTCGGTTCCGGGATCGGCGGCGGCGGCGCCAGTGGTGGCGGAGCCGGTACAAGCGGTGGCGGTGGCGCCGGCGGCGCGCTCACGGTGACGCACGCCTCGAGAGGCGCGCCGAGCGGCGTGTCGGGCGCCGCTTTTGCCCGCGCGATCGACCTCGGGCTCTCGAGGGCGGCGCTGGTGCAAAGCCGCGCGCCCGCCCCTGCGCCTGCGACGACGCGCGCGCGGATTGCCAGGGTCACGTACTGGCGCCCCTCGAGGGGCGCGATGTCGCAGGTGAGCGCCCCCGCCTCATCGGCGCAGTGAAGCCCCGCCGAGGGCACCGTGTCGAGCGGCGCAAGGCCGGCGGGAAGCTTCTGGGTCAGCGTGGCGTCGCCTGAGGAGGCCGTCCCCGGCTTGTGGCTCACGACGGCGGTGAAACAGGCGATCTCACCCGGCCGCGCCGCGGCCTCGTCGGCGCAATCCCAGCCGAGGCGCCGGGCGTACCCGGCCGACATCGGATCGATCTGGAGATAGAGGACGGCGCGCGGGGCGCCGGCCATGAGGCGAGGCAGAGCAACGGCCTCGCCCTCAGCGGTGGGTGTGCCGGGGATGAGCGCTTCCTGCCCGGGCTTGAGGCGACCTTCGCCGGCGATGGGAGGCGCGACCTGCTTCTTCACGCACCCCGCGAGGGCGACGAGAAGGGCGAGGCAGGCGGCGGCGACGACTCGGGGCAACCCTGTCTCCGGCGGGGGGCAGCGTGAACATTCCGACCTTTGCGGGAGGAAGTCTACACAGATCGATGGAACGAGGCCAGAGCGCAGCGCCCCGGCCCACTCAGCAAAATCGGAGGGCGGCTCGGGTTCGCCTCGAGGTTGCCTCAGGCGCCGGTTTCTTTTATCTCTGAAGGCTGCCGATCGGGCTCCACCTCCATTGAAAGACTGCTCCACGGGGAAGGAAATTCTTATGAGCGAAGTGAACGCCGCCAAGGGCCCCCTGGCGGGCGTCCGAATTCTCGACTTCACGCGTTTCCAGGCCGGACCCGCGGGCTCGATGCATCTCGGAGATCTCGGCGCCGAGATCATCAAGGTCGAGAACCCGCGCATCGGCGATCTGGGGCGCTACTACCCCACCCCCAATCTTCCCGCGTCGTCCTACTTTCAGGCGCTCAACCGCAACAAGCGATCGATCGCCATCGATTATCAGACCCCCGAGGGGAAAGAGGTGCTGCTCCGGCTGGCGCGCGATTGCGATGTCGTGATGGAGAACTTCCGCCCGGGAATCATGGAGTCGCTGGGGCTCGGCTACGCCGACGTGAATGCGGTCAATTCGGCCATCATCTACCTGCACGTGACGGGCTTCGGGCGCGAGGGGCCCTGGGCCAAGCGCCCCTGCTTCGATCTCGTGGCGCAGGCGATGAGCGGCCTCATGTCGGTGACAGGCGAGACCGAGGGATCGGCGCTGCCGGCCGGCGCCACCATCGGCGATCAGGCGACGGCGCTTTACGGCGCCATCGGCATTCTTTCGGCGCTCGTGCACCGGCTCAGGACGGGCGAAGGGCAGGAGCTGGATGTCGCGATGATCGACGCGACGATGGCCATGCAGACCTGGGAGATATCGACCTACCTCATGTGCGGCGTCGTCCCGTCGCGGGTGGGCGCCGGGAAGAACCTCGACGGCGACGTGTGGCGCCGGTTCGACACTTCCGACGGCGCCCTGGTCATCTCCGGGGTCTTCAACATGACGGCCTCAGGCGAAACCCGCTGGGACGCGCTCTGCCACGTGCTGAAGCTTGAAGACCTCGTCGGCAATCCCGACTACGACAGTCCCATGACCCGCGCGGGACGGGAGGGCGAGTTCTATCCGCGCATGGAGGAGGTTTTCCGAAAGAAGACGACCGCCGAGTGGCTCGCCCTGCTCGAGGCCTCCGACCTCATCGCGGGGCCGGTTTACGATTACGCCGAGGCGACCAGCAGCCCCCAGGTAATCCAGAACGGGCTCATCCAAGAGTTCGATCATCCCGTGGCGGGCCGGCTGCGTGCCATCGGAACGCCGGTGCGGCTCTCGAAGACCCCGGCGGCCATCCGCGCACGCGCGCCGGAGCTAGGGGAACACACGGCGGAAATACTCACGTCTGCCGGCTACTCGTCCGAGGAAATTGCAAAGCTTCGCGACCAGAATATCATCCGCGAACAGGGGTGAGTCGCCGGCGCGCTGCTCGCGCCGAGAGGAGAATCATGAAGATCGGACTGATAGGCGGAACCGGTGATATTGGCGAGGGGCTCGCCCTGCGATGGGGCCTCAACACCGAGCACGCGTTGCTCATCGGCTCACGCAAGGCGGACAAGGCCCGGGAGCGGGCCGAGGAGTTCGCCCGGAAGCTCGAGATCGCAGGAAGGAAGGCGAAATCGGGGATCACCGGCGGCACGAATGAGGATGTCGTCAAGGACTCCGAGATCGTCGTTCTCTGCGTCGAGGCGCCCTACGTGGTCGCGACGCTCCGCGAGCTCCTGGGTGTCCTCAGCCCTGACAAGATCGTCGTCACGCCCGCGGTTTCGATGGTTCGCAAGGGAGGCGTATTCCTCTACGCGCCTCCCCCGGATGGATCGATGGCCGTGCAGCTGGCGCGCGTCCTCCCCGAGGCGATCCCGCTGGTCAGCGCCTTTCACACCGTGCCGGCCCACAAGCTTGCCGATCTCTCCGCAACGCTGGATCAGGACGTGGTCGTTCTGGGCGACATGAAGGATGCGAAGGAGAGGATCATGGGACTCGTCGCCGAGATCGACGGGCTACACCCCATCGATGGCGGGCCGCTTGTGACGAGCAGTCTGGTCGAGTCGATCACGCCGCTCCTGATCAACCTGGCCATCGTGAACAAGCGGAAGAATCTCGCGATCAAGTTCGTTTGAATCTGGGCGGGAAAATATTTCGAGTTCAGCCGGGAATGTTCCGGAAGAGGTCCAGGATCTCGCTGCCGTAGTCGCGGACACGCCAGGCAGCCATGCCGGGCACGTCCTGCAGTGCTTCGATGGACTCCGGCGCCAGACGGGCCAGGCTCACGAGCAGCCGGTTGGGCGCAACGATGAAGGGCTGGACGTCCAGCGATTCGGCGCGCTGGTTCCGCCATTCACGCAACCGGCGGAAACGCCCGTCCATCTCGTCGGTCCATTCGTCGCGCTCCCGGCGCTCGGTCGGTGCCGGCCGCGGGGCCCGGACCTCCCCCTTCTCGAGGCCATCCCGGATGGCGGCGAGGATCTCGTCGCCATAGCGTCCGATGATGCGCGGCGTGACCCCCCGGATGCGCCCCGCGCCGTTCCAGGAAGCCGGCGTGAGTTGGCTCAGCTCGAGCAGGGTCTCGTTCGAGAGCACCCGGAAGGGCGGCCGATCGAGCGACCGCGCGGTTCGCTCTCGCCAGTGGAAGAGCGCCTGGAGCACGCCGCGGCCGCGCGGGGCAAGCTTCTTCGAGCCCTTGATCCGGAGATAGGCGGAGGCGTCGGGACGGCGTTCGACGGGGCATTTCTCTGCAAGCCGCTGAAACTCTTCCTCGGCCGCTTCGAGGCGATCCGCGTTCCGGAGTTCTTCCAGAAGCGTGTCCCTGAGCCGGATGAGATGGTGCGTGTCGTGCACGGCGTAGAGCATCTGGTCGGCGGACAGCGGCCTGCGCGACCAATCGCTCCGCTGCTCCCCCTTGTCCAGGCGGATGTCGAACAGCCGCGCCAGCAACGAGGCCAGACCCACCTCCCGGTGGCCGAGTATCTGGGCGGCCAGCAGCGTATCGAAGACGTTCAGAAACTCGAAGCCGTGGTGCTTCTTCAGCAGCAGGATGTCGTTCTCGGCTGCGTGGAAGATCTTCTGGGTCTCTTCGGCGAGAAAAATCGTCTTCAGGGGGCCCAGGTCGGGCACCGCGATCGGATCGATGATGAAGTCCTTGTCGGGAATGCTTATCTGGATGAGGCAGATGCGGTCGTGGTAGTTGTGGAAGCTGTTGCTCTCGGTGTCGATGGCGATTTCGGGGATCCCCGCGAGCGCCCCGGCCAGATCTTCAAGCGCGTTTTTGGTCTCGATAAGGCTGGCCGATTTCATCCGGGTATCCGTGCTGGCGGTCCTTTCAGGAACGGGGGAAAGGACACGATAACAGCCGTCGGGCGCGAAGGCAATTATTAGTTAGCCTCCCATCGGGGGCGCGCATGACCCTCCCGGAGCAAGCCGGCCCCCGGCCCTTGGCCTGGGCGTCGCAGCCGGGACGTTGAAAAGCCCGTGGGCGTCTACTATGGTCTCGATCTTGCGCGAGAAGCGCCGGGATCCTGCCGGGCATGTGTAAATGGGGAGCGGAAGTGGCCGACAAGAGCGGCGATCAGGAGCGCCACACGATTCTGTTCGTCGATGACGAACCGGACATCCTGAAGCTCATCGAATACACCCTGGGCAACGACTACGATGTGCTGACGGCGCAGAGCGGCGCCGATGGCCTGGAGATCCTGCGAAAGCGGGACGTTTCCCTCATCATCGCCGACCAGCGCATGCCGCAGATGAGCGGCGCGCAGTTCCTCGACCAGAGCGTTGCGCTTCGGCCCTCCGCCATCCGCATCATCCTCACCGGCTACACCGACATCGATTCGGCCATCGACGCGATCAATACGGGCAAGGTCTACCGCTACCTCACGAAGCCCTGGGAGGAGGCGGACCTGCACCAGAACATCAAGACCGCGATCGAGGCCTACGAGCTGGGCCGCGACAACAGGAAGCTCACCTCCGAGTTGCAGGATCTGACCGCGCGCCTGATGCGCGAAAACGTCGAGCTGAAACGCGAGGTTGTAGGGCATTACACCTTCGATCAGATCGTGGGGCGCTCCCCCGCCATGCAGGAAACCTTCGAGCTCCTGACGCGCGTCATCGATTCGTCGACCACGGTGCTCATCACGGGTGAGACCGGAACCGGGAAGGAGCTGATTGCCCGGGCGATCCACTACAACAGCCCGCGCCGCTCGAAGCCCTTCGTCGCCCAGAACTGCGGCGCCCTCATGGAGAACCTTCTCGAAAGCGAACTGTTCGGTCACCGGAAGGGCGCATTCACCGGCGCCGTGGAGGACAAGAAGGGGCTCTTCGAGGTCGCCGACGGCGGGACGATTTTTCTGGACGAGATCGGAGACATGCCGATGCCTCTCCAGGTGCGGCTCCTTCGCGTGCTGCAGGACGGGGAGATCAAGCGGGTGGGCGACGCGACCTCCAGAAAGGTTGACGTCCGGGTGATCTCGGCCACCAACCGCAATTTGGAGGCCGCCGTGAAGTCGAAGCAGTTCCGCGAGGACCTCTACTACCGCCTCCACGTCTTTCCCATCCATGTGCCGCCGCTCCGCGAACGGCGGGAAGACATTCCGGTTCTGGTCGAGCACTTTTTCGAAAAGTACGGGAAACGTGATCAGAAGAGCGTGCCGGGGATCTCGCCCGAGGCGCTCGATCTCCTGCAGGCCTACCATTTCCCGGGCAACGTGCGGGAGCTGGAGAACGAGGTGCAGCGCGTGATGGCGCTGGTGCCGGCGGGCGAAACCATCGCCCCGGCCCAGCTCTCGGACAAGATGAAGCAGGCCTCAGCGCAATCCGGGGATGAGCAGGACGTTGTGGCGGAGGAGGGGGCAGGCTGGTCCGGCTCCCTGAAGGAACGGGTTCAATCCTTCGAGCGAACGGTCATCGTGCGCGAACTGAATCGCCACGGCTGGAACCGAACCCAGACGGCGAAGGATCTCGGAATCTCGCTGCGCCCCTTCATGGAGAAGCTGAAGCGCTACCGGATCACGGAGAAGGAACGCGAAAAGTGACCCCCCGCCGCCGTAGCGACTTGCTCCTCGCCGCCGCCTTCATTGTCCTCTACGCGATCTCGATCCCCTGGTACCGCCCCACCGGCGCGATTCCCGCCATCTGGTTCGGCCTTCCCGACTGGGTCGTCATCGCCACGCTCGCCCACGTCTTCGTCGCCGCCCTCTGCTCGATCATCTGGCTGCGGCGCGCGCGGGAGGAAGATCCGTGAGCCTCGCGGGGACCGGGCTCGTCGCGCTGGGGCTCTATCTCTGCGTGCTCGTCGTCCTGACGCTGCTCGCGCGCCGGGCCAGTCTCCGGACCCCGTCGGAATTCTATCTCGGCGGTCGCGACCTGGCTTTCTTCGTCCTCTTCTTCACGCTCTACGCCACCACCTACAGCGGCAACTCGCTCCTGGGTTATCCGGGTGAAGCTTACCGGCGAGGCTTCTCCTGGGTGATGTCCACCGGCTTCATGATGGCCATCATGGTGGTCTTTCTTCTCCTCGCGCCGCGTCTTCGCCGCGCGAGCGAGGAGCACCATCTCGTATCGCCGGGGGACTACATCCGCCTGCGATACGGCAACACCGCCCTCGTCCGGCTCATCGGCGCAATCCAGGCCCTTGCCCTCACCCAATTCCTGCTGGCCCAGCTCATCGCGATGGGGCACGTCGCGGCAGGGCTCACGGGCGGCGCCATTCCCTACGCCGCCGGGGTGATCGGTCTGGCGGCCGTGATCCTGATCTACGAAACGCTGGGGGGCCTCCGCGCCGTGGCGTTCACCGACGCCTTTCAGGGATTGCTGCTGTTGTTCGGGCTCATCGCCATGCTCGTCTGGCTTCTCGAGCGGTCCGGCGGGATGGCGGGCGTGACCGGCTGGATACTCATGAACGAGCCCTCCCTGGCCACCGTTCCCTCGGGCGACGAGTGCCGGAACTGGGCTTCGTCGCTGCTACTGCTCGGTGTCGGAAGCGTGGTTTACCCCCAGACGATCCAGCGGATCTACGCCGCGCGCTCGAAACAGACCCTTTACCGATCGCTCGCGCTCATGGCCTGGATGCCCCTCGTCACGGTCTTCGTCGTCACGCTCGTCGGCATTGCCGCGCTGCCCATGCTCGCCGGGCTTGGCGAGATTGGCGCCGACGAGGTGATGCCGATGGTTATACGGAACTGGGCCGACCAGGGAGGGGTTCACGTCGTGCTCGCGACCCTGGTTTTCATCGGCGCGCTTGCGGCCATCATGTCGACGGCCGACTCGGTGCTGCTCTCGCTCGGAAGCGTCATCTCCGAGGACGTAGTCGGGAGCGACCGATACGATCCGAGGACCACGCGGCAGGGCAAGCTGGCCGCCG
>JAUYMQ010000583.1 GCA_030698575.1 Deltaproteobacteria bacterium | reverse complement strand
CCATGGGGCAGCGGGGGAAAAAGCGCAAGGATCACGCCCAGCGCACGTCAAGCGGCCGGATAAGCCGCTCACAGGCGGCGCAGGACGGAATGCGCGAGCATGAGGAACGCGACGCCCAGAAGGTGGTCGTGCTGCGCCGGGTACGCGATAAGCTACGCCACGATGTGACTCATCCGTGGTTCGGCTTTCCGCTCGGCCAATTGGCGCTTGAGGAATACATCACGGCTGAGGAACTGGATGCTGGCCGAGCCTGGGCGGAACTCACATGGCGTCACGCCCAAATGATCGGGCTCATGCTGCCCAAATGCAAGGCCATCGACTGGGAGGGCTCGCAGGGCCGCTCCCTCTCCAAGCCGCCAGACGAGGAGAAAATCGAGCAGATCAAGGAGCGCAAGAACGATGCCGACAACCGGATCAGGCAAGCCGGTTTCGGCGCCATGCGGGAGATGATGCGGGTATGCGCCTGCGATGAGGAGCCGAGCGACCGGGTGCTGCTGAGGCGGGCATTGCAGAAACTGCTTGACAAGTAGGCCGAATCATGGCAAGGACGAATTTACATGGTGGGGTTGTGCGCCCGGCGCGGGAAACTGCGGCCGGGTTTCGTCGTCCGTAAGAGCGGCAGGGGAATTGACGTGGCTACAATTGCAAACAGAGCGGAACAATGCCCTTCGTAAAAGGCAAGTCTGGCAACCCGAACGGGCGGCCCAAAGTCGTCAAGGACGTACAGGAGCTTGCGCGCACCTACACAACCGAGGCCGTTGCCACGCTGGCTGAGGTCATGCGCGACAAGGAAGCGGCCCCAGCGGCCCGCGTAGTGGCGGCAAATGCCATTCTGGACCGGGGCTATGGCAAGCCGGCGCAGCATATCAGCGCCGAGGTCGAAACCCGCTACGTCGCCGAGCTTCCCAGCGTGGCACAGGACGGTGACACATGGGAGCGTCAGTACAGCCCCCGCAGACTGCAGTAGCCTGGCGCGCTCAGGACGGGCCGCAAACCGCGCTCATAGCCTGCCCGGTCTTCGAGGTCTTCTTTGGCGGGGCACGCGGCGGCGGCAAGACGGACGGCGTGCTAGGCGATTTCATCCGCCATGCCGATATGTTCGGCGAGAACGCCATCGGCCTCATGGTGCGCCTGGAACGGACGCAGCTCGTCGAGACCATCGAGCGTTCGCGCATGATCTACGGCCCGCTGGGCTGGAAGTACAACGAGCAGGACAAGATGTGGCGGGCGCCCAACGGGGCGCGGTTGCGGTTTGCGTACCTTGAGCGCGACCAGGACGCGGACCAGTACCAGGGCCACAGCTATTCGCGCGTCTACGTCGAGGAGATCGGGACGTTCCCGTCTGACCGGCCGATCCTGAAGCTGATGGCGACGCTGCGCTCCGGCGCCGGCGTGCCGTGCGGCTTCAGGGCGACGGGCAACCCCGGCGGTCCCGGCCATCACTGGGTCAAGGCGCGCTACATCGATCCGGCCCCGCTCGGCTGGACGCGCTCTGTTACGAGCTACAAGAACCCCTGGACAGGCGAGGTAGTCGAGCGGGACCGGGTGTTCATTCCGTCGAAGCTGCAGGACAACCGCTATCTCGGGGCCGAGTACGTTGCGAACCTGCAGATGACGGGTTCGGAGAACTTGGTCAAGGCTTGGCTTGAGGGCGACTGGTCTGTTATAGATGGGGCGTACTTTCCAGAATGGAGCACTGAAAAGCATGTTATCGCGCCGTTCACTATTCCGGATGATTGGCTACGGTTCCGCAGCGGCGATTGGGGCTCGGCCCATCCTTTCAGCATCGGCTGGTGGGCCGTTGCCGGAGAAGACTACGGAGTCGGGGTCGAAGTACGAGTGGACCAAGGTCGAGTGGAACCCACGCACGGGGCGGATCGAGCGCAACGGCGAATAATCCCCAAGGGGGCCATTGTCCGCTACCGGGAATGGTACGGGGCCAGCGCGCCGAACATCGGCCTCAAGCCGCCGTTGCCGGCAGAGGACGTGGCGCGCGGCATACTCGCCAAGGAGACCGGCGAAAAGATCGCTTATGGCGTGATCGACCCGGCGGCCTATGCGTCTGACGGCGGGCCGTCGATAGCCGAGCGCATGGCAAAGGCTGGCGTGGTTTTCCGCCGGGCGGACAACAAGCGCGTCGCGGCGCGCGGCGCCATGGGCGGCTGGGATCAGATGCGTGCCAGGCTGCGCGGTGATGGCGAGCGCCCGATGCTCTACGTGTTCTCGACGTGCCGCGATCTGATCCGCACGCTGCCGGCATTGCAGCATGACGTGAACCGGCCCGAGGATGTTGACACCGACGGCGAGGATCACGCGCCGGACGAGGCACGCTACGCCTGCATGTCGCGGCCCTACCAGCCGGTGAAGCGCGAGCCCGAGAAGCCCAAGCACCTGGTGTTCATGGCCGACGAATCCGGGCGGATCACGGCGAACAAGTCGGTGCTGGAGATCATCATGGACAAGCAGAGGCAACTGGAGCGGAACCAATGATTGACGTTGGACGAAAGCTGCGGGCGGTGACGCCGAGCGATAGCACGGTGGTGAACTGCATAAGCTTCTACGTCGGCGTTGCCGGCGACGTGGCTGTGATCGCACAGGACGACACGGCCGCTGTCACGCTGACGGCTTGTGCGGCGGGCACGGTGTACCCCATCGCCTGCAACAAGATCATGTCGACGAATACGACGGCGACGAACATCGTCGCGATTCACGGCTGATGCCATGCGAATGATCTTGGGACTGATGATGACTGCGCTCAAGCGCGGCGTCGGGAGTGGGAGCGGGGCCGCCTCTGGCGAGGCCGGTGACAGCCTGCTTTTGTTCGATGAAGGCGGCGTGACGCTGCTGCATGTAGGGATGCTGTAAAATGGCAAATAATGTGGCAGTCACTGCCGGAACCGGCACGACGTTCAAGACGACTGACACCGCAGGCGTTCATACCGGGCATGTGAACGTGGATACCTGTGCGCTGCCCAGCGGGGCGTCGACCGCCGCCAAGCAGCCAGCGCTTGGGACTGCCGGCACGGCATCGACGGATGTGATCAGCGTACAGGGCATCGCGTCCATGACGCCGGTCGTGGTCGATGGATCAGGCGTAACGCAGCCGGTGTCCGGCACGGTGACGGCGGACCTCGGCGCCACCGATAACGCTGTGCTCGACGCCATCGAGGCCGACACCACGACGCTTGCCGGGGCGGTGTCAGGCACCGAGATGCAGGTCGATGTCGTGGCCGCTCTGCCGGCAGGCACCAATGCCATCGGCAAGGTGAAGATCACCAACGACGCCGGCACGGTGGTCGATCCTGTCGAGCAGGTGGCCCATGACGCGGTGGACTCCGGCGATCCGGTCAAGACGGGCGGTAAGGCCGTGGCGGGGCTTTCCGGCGTCACGTTGGTGGCCGCTGCCGACCGTACCGACGCCTATTTCGGTCTCGACGGGGCGCAGATCACTCGGCCCCACTGTGGGCTGGAGGACATCGTAACCGGCAATGCGTCGAATACGGACGGCACGTCCACAGCTTGTATCGCGGCTGGCGCGGCGGGCATCAAGCACTACCTCACAGCGGTCGAACTGGTCAATTCATCGACATCGGACATCACGGTAGACATTCTCGACGGTGCGACGGTCAAGTGGACCATGAGCGTACCAGCCAATGGCGGCAACAAAGTGGTGTTTCCGGTGCCCATTCCAGGCACGGCCGCGACGGCATGGAACTTCGATCCCTCGGCTGCGACCACGACCGTGACATGCTCGATGATAGGCTTCAAGAGCAAGGTCTAGTGTGGGCAAGGACACATCCGGGCGAGGCTGGGCAAGGCGTGCAAAGGGATGGTTCATGAGCTTTTTTTCGCTCTCATTCCCGTCCATGCGGCAGTCCGGGCTCGTGCTGGACCAGAACGCCGGCTTCGGCGCGCTGACGCTGGCGAGTTCCGGCGGTTTCAAGCCCATCGATACCAGCAACAACGAGGTCGCCCTGACTTCCTACGACAGCCTCGTCAGCGGCTCGCTCGGCAGCTATACGCCTTCGATCTCCGGCGGGCGGCTCGTGTTCGACCTCGCGGGGGCGCCAGATGGTGCGGTACTGCACTGTTCACATGCGGGCGGCACGGTTGATCTGACGATCAGCAGCGAGGCCGACACCTATTCGGTGGCCAGTCAAGCCGATTGGAACGCTGTGTTGGACCTTACCACAGCAACCATTTCCGGCAAGACGATCAAGGCGCGCCCCGGAACGTCCATCACGTCGCGGATTGCCTCAACCTTCGATTTCCGCAACCGGCAGTTTGCATCTCCGCTTACGGTGTCCAGCCACGACACGAACAGTAAGGGCACATGGGATCAGTTCCAATTCCGGCGGTGCAGCAATGTCGTTCTGGATGGGGTCAACATCACCAATCAGGACAGCAACCATTTCGTCATGCTCATCGAGGAAGTGTCCACTGGCTGCGCCGACATCACCGTGCAGAACTGCACAATGGCCGGGATTTTCAAGGACCCGAACGGCGATTATTCGGAGGCAGGTTCCTACGGCACAAATTCAACCGGCGTGAGCACGAACGGCGGCAATCACTCGAACATCACGATCTATGACAACCTCATTGAGGATGTGGACAAGGCGTTCAACGTGTCCGCTACAGGCACCATCGACATTCAGGGCAATGAGGTCCACCGCTTTTATCGGGATGTGTGCCAGATAACTTGGCCGGGCGCAAGCGTCGCTGTTACCATGTCGTACAATGTCGCGTCGCAGCCTATCGGACGCAGCGATGACGCCGACAACCCGCATGTAGACTTTCTTCAGTTTATCGGATCGGCCACTGCGGCGGCAAACTGGGCGTCTATTACCGTAGAGGGCAATAGGTTCTGGCAAGGGGACGCCAGGGGCACGGCACAATTCATTTTTATGGATGACATGAATGGTTCCGGGTTCTATTATGACAACCCAAGGATAGTAGGTAATGCGACTGACATTACTTCAACACACGGGGTCACCGTGCAGCAGGCGAAGGACTGCTCGCAAATCCTTGGCAACCAAACACCGAACGCGCCGGTCAAGATCGGTCAGGGTACGACAACCGGGACACATGTTGTCAAACGGTGCATTGCCAGTTCGTACCTCATCGCCGGCACGCCCACGACGGAAAGCAATGTAGAGATTGGTGTGGACGGCACGATTGCCCAAACCTTCGATGGCGATGGCGGCTCCTTTGACGCCGCCTCACTCGCTGAGTTCATGACCATGTGGTCGATCAAAGCCAATGGGCCGGCCGATATTGACGCCAGCGGCGGCGCCAGTGTCGGAGACGCCGGGGCCATCGGGTCGGGCTACGTGACATGGCCCTCGACGGTGCCGGGGCGGGATGGGTCGATTGACACCGACTATGACTTATAGTTACCCGTGGGAGGTATAATGACCAACTTTATGCTTACCGGTGGTGGAGTACCGACAGCATGAGCAAAAACCTATTGCTGCTGGGCTGTGGCGGCGGAACGGCGGCTGCCTACTCGCAAAACCTTGTTGACAATCAGGCAACGGCCTGTTTAACGACAACGGCGCTGACTGGCGCGGCTGATAGCCAGTATCTTACCTTCTCCGGGTGGTTTGATTTTGTGTCGGATAGTGGCACGACGAACATGTTTGAGGTCAACGGGCGTTCACTAATCAAGCGGCTGAATACAGAGATCAGGTTCTTCATCCGCAATACGGCTGCTGAAACACTTTACGATGCGCTGACGCCAGCAGTGGCCGCCGCTGATGGCTTGACGCATATTCACTTCAAAGGAGACTTCGCCACAACGCCTGTTGTTGTCGTGACCATCGATGGTGTGGATGTAACCGGCAGCATGACGGTAACTACGGCAGCGACCGCCGGCACGATCGACCATACAAGGGCGAGTTACGGCATTCTCTCCACAGGAGCGGGTGGAGTTCCAGTGGATGTCGAGCAAGTCGGCGACATTTTCATCGACTTTACCGCTGCGCTTGACGCATCGAGCTTTATCTCAGGCGGCCTCCCGCTGGACCTGACCGGCGTTGGCAGTCCAATTGTCTGGCTCGGCAACGATATGACAGCCGATGAGCGGGGCGGCAATGCGTCGGAAGGCTGGAACGACGGGCACAACCTCGG
>JAUYMQ010000564.1 GCA_030698575.1 Deltaproteobacteria bacterium | reverse complement strand
TTGGCGTTGGCCTGGGCCCGGCTCGGACGCCCGTTCTGGAAGTATTCGTAGCCCGCCGTGTCGCCGTTGCCGTAGGCTGCGCTCGCGAGCGCGCCGAAGACGTTGTACTGGAGGTTCGAGGCGTACGCATCGTTCCCCGTAAGGTCCGTGAGATAGCCCTTCGTGTAGTCGTGGTGGAGGACTTCTCCCGTTGGATAGGTCAGGTCGGTCACGGCGCCGGCGGCGTTATAGGCGTAGCCGATCGGACACAACGTGCGTTTCCTGCGGCGCGACTTGCGCGATCTCCACGGCTGCCGCGAGCAATTCGACGTCGCCATCACCGTCAACGCGGTGCTCTCGCCCGACGCCCGCGAGGTCAACGACATTCTCCGGGGAATTCACGACAGCCTGCGCGCCGGCGGACGGCTCACCTCCATCTTCCCGGCCATGGAACCGGTGCTTTACCAGGCAATGCTGATTCACGAAGAGGAGTTGCAGGAGACGGGCGTGCGAAAGCGCGCGCTGGCGCGCACGCGGCGGCGGATCGAGCGCGGCAAGTTCAATTTCGAGCTGGGACTTTACGACGACGGCAAGCTCGCCCAGAAGTTCTACTACGACTTCGAGATCCGTTACCGGTTGCGCCGGGCAGGCTTCCGCTGGGTGCGCCAGGGGAAGGTCTTCTACCCCTGGGACGCCGAGCGCATAGGCTACGAGCTTGTTCCCCGGCGAGCCGCGCATATGGGACTGGTTCGTGACAGGCAGACGGCCGCGCGAGAAGAACTGAAGAGCCGCGAACCTGGCCCGCGTAGAGGCATTCCGCACGGTGCAGAAGTCTGTCAGCGGACCAGCGCCTGGCGCGAGGAAAAATAGATGTCGTCCGCATCCGTATCGGGGTCGATACCTATGCTGCTAATGAGGTAGTGCTCTCCCTCCACGTCGTAGCGGTATGGGAGATTGCTCTGTGGATCCCTGGGAAGTTCCCGATCAGGGTGCGTTTCGATCCAGGCGGCCGCCAGGGCTTCCGTGTCGGCCGGCGGCGCACCCGACCGCTGCCTGTGGAATTCAGCCACCTCCGCGAGAGCGGAAATATCGCGATAGATTTGCGCATACGTCTCGTCGCGCGAGCTTCCTCCGGCCGATGTTCGGGATTGCGCTTCCTTCAGCCGTTCTCGGAGCGTAGGCCAAAGCTTCTGCGCGAAGACCAACCCCAGCGTTGTCGGGATGAGGACGAACGCGGCTATCAGGGCCAGAGCCTTCGCGGTTGCAAACCTTCCTGAAGAACCACCTTCCAACAGTGCCGGCTTGATCTCCGCCAGACGATGCGCGATGGGGGGATGCGTCGAAAGCCACTCGCCGATCTTCATCAAACCGGTGTTGAGATCCCGCCGTTGCTCGACGAGCGCGCGCCGGTTCACCATGGGGGCGTGCTTTCCCCCTGCCGCGAGAACCACCAATCCTTCGAGGGCCGCAGTTCGGTCGCGACTCACCGCGATGCCGTAGCGATCACAAGTGTACTCGCGCGCCTGCGAGTAGGCGTGGCCCAGAAAAGGGATGAACATCCCGGGCAGCAGAAGCCATCGCCAGCGGAGGTGACCCGCTTTCAGGTGCGCCAGCTCGTGGGCGATGATGAAGTCGCGCGCATCCGGATTCTCGCCGCAGGCCTCCAAAAGCTCGGCGTAGAGAACAATGAAGCTCGATCGCATGAACTTCGTGGCCAGGGCGTTGAGGGTTCCCCCCGCCTGTAAAAGATAGGCCTCCGGCGTCTTGCGCATCCGGAGCCGGCCTGCGAGTTCCTGTACCCTCCCGTACAGCTCGGGCAACTGCTCCGGCCCCAGGCGGACGGCGCTCCCCCGCAGGTGAGCGATGAAGATGAGATGTGCAATTCCAAAGAAGATACCAATGAGCACCGCGTAGAGAAGTCCGACTATCGAAACGGCAAGCAGACACCAAAATCCGAGCGAAACCATCAGCACGAGGACGAACAGCGGGCGCTCGCTGGGCCAGCGGGAAACAACTAGAGGCGGTGCAGCCGCTTCATTCGACTGATCCACCATGATCTCGTCTCCTATTCTTTTCCATGATTGAAGGGCGCGCCCGCCCAGACCGGAAGCTCCCCGATGAGCAGCGTCACGGCGCTCAACCGTGCCAGCCGGCAGCGCGGCGGTCCCCTGTGTTAACCAACAGCGTGTCGTATTCATATGAATCGTCAGTCAATTTTTAGCGACCCCACCAAGAATGTTATCCCTTGATCTGCTTCCAGTTCTTCTATCGCAGATTCTCTAGAAAAATGATGTCCATCGCAGGGATACATAAAATTAGCGGTGGTGTTCTTCTTGTCTAACGCTGAATCCAGAAAGTCTTGTGACCCGACATATCGATTAACTGCTGCTACTTGATCAATCGTTATCCCCTTATCCTCAAAAGGAGATACCTCGCACAACAGGACGTCATCGATAACGTCAATTATTCGCCCAGTAAGTAGATTCCTGCCTGCTTTCGACGTGAAGTCCCACGGCTCACCAATGCTTGCCGTGAATAATTTGCCAATGAATTTAGAAGGGTTGGACATTGATAACCTCGACTTCTACAGGATCAAAAGTACTGAATTCTTTGCCCTTTCCTCCACCTCCGACCCTAGGTCGTACTTTCGGTCCATTTATATTCAGTGCTGGGTTGTTTTTTTTTCGGAATTCCATTTGCACTTCGGGGGCATCTCGCAACGAAAGCCGATCCTTAGCCCGAGCACCACTCCGAAAACGTGAATCAGTAAAAAAGGTTTCTCCAGCATTCCCTCCACGAAGCTTCCCAGTGTTCTTTACGGCATCGGCTTCCGCCCTACTCATACTTCGGAAAAAAGATTTCCCTGCCCCCCCCGCGGGCCCCGCGCGGGGCCCCGGCCGGGGCACCCCCCCCCGCCC
>JAUYMQ010000551.1 GCA_030698575.1 Deltaproteobacteria bacterium | reverse complement strand
TCGAGGCGCGCGTTGATGTCGAAACTCCTGCGGTCGAGCGCCGCGAACTCTCCCGTGATCGGGTCCGGCGACTGAACGACTATTCCTCCGATGTTTACCGGGAAAAAGAGAATCGACACGTCCTTTGTCACACTCGACTGCTTCTGCCACGCGCCGCGAACCGAAAGATTCCATTTCGATCCGAAGTGCCGCGAGGCGGTCAGCTGCAACTCCTGGGTCAGTTGCGTCCCCGCTGCGCCCTGGCCGCTCGTGGTTCCCTGCGCGGCGAAAAGCGCGAGGTTGGTCCGCTTGTCGAGCTGGTAGGACATCTGCAGACTGAAGGATAGCCCCAGCGACGTATCCTCCACCTTCTTCCCTGGTTCGCTCACGTACGCCGGCGCGGTGAGCCCCAGGACCGGATCCACGACCACCTCGGTAATCCCGTTGTAAAGCACGGTCACGTTCCGCGGCGTGTTGACGTCCTTTGTCCATTGCGGACCCGCCGAGAGTTCCGCCGTCAGCCTCGGGGAGAACGTGTGCTGGAACCCGAAACGCGCCGCGAAGGAATCGGTGTCCGATCTCTCAACCAGCGGCAGGCGCGAATTCCGGTTCGACTGGGCCACAAGGAAGCCCCTCAGCGTCGTGCGCCGGGACAGCCCGTAGAAACCGTTCAGCGCGATGGACCGCCCTATTTGGCCAAGCCCTCCTTCGGTAAAACTCTGGTTATCCTCGTAGGTCAGGCTCGTTCCGAACCGGCGCGACCAGAAGACGGAGAGCGAGGGCGAGAAAACGGTCCCCTCCGTCACCGCGCCCCGGATCGGCCGTATCACGTTGCGCTGGCCCGGCTCCTGCAACACCTGGCCCTGCTGGAGCGAGGCGTAGTTCGTGTAGCCGCCCAGCAGGGAGAAGGAGACCTGGTCGGTCAGCAACCTCGAGAACTCTCCGCTGAACGAATAGTAGTTTCCGCTCCCCTCCCTGTTGTCGATGAAGCTCTCGCGTCTGTAGCTCGCGCGACCCAGCAGCCTCGTCTTGCCGTCGTCGTAAAGGAATGAGAGATCCGGCGCCGTATTGATCGCCACATCGGAGATCTTTGGCTCTCCCTCCACGGCGAAGAAAAGGTTGTCGTCGTACTCGGCGTACTCCCGAAGCCCGTAAGTCACGACCATGCGATCGAAGGCCGCCGCATCGACCGGGCCGACCAACAACAGCAGGCCGGCGCAGGCGAAGCCGGCGAGCATGCTCCCGAAGCTGGCCAGAGCCCGCCTCATGTGATCCGCGCCCTCCCCCACGGCACAGCCCCGTCCCCGAGCGCCACGACCCGGCCTAGTCCTCCACCACGATGACGTCCCCGGGCTTCACGTAGAGCGTCGGCTTGGTCGCCTTCCCTTTCAGCGCTTCGTCATAGTCGAAGCGGATCCGGTATTCCATGTCCCCCTCGCGGCGAATAATGTGAACGTCGTCCTTGTCCGCGAACGGGGTGAACCCGCCCGCCATCGAGATCACTTGCAGCATCGTCGTGTTCTGCCGGATCGGAATCGGGCCGGGCCGGTTGATCTCGCCGATCAGGAACACCACCGGGTAGTTCACCTGCACTACGGCAACCGTAACCTCCGGATCACTCACGAATTCCTTCAGCCGCTCGGTGATGACCTCGTTGATCTCGAGGGCCGTAAGCCCTTCCACGTCGATGTCACCGAGCAGCGGCAGCGAGATCTTTCCATCCGGGCGGATAGGCGTCAGACCCAGGGTCAGATCCGGCTGCTTCCAGACCGAGACGCTCAGCACGTCCGACGGACCCACGCGATACTCATCGGCCACGGCCATCACCGACGGCGGGATTGCATCTTCCCCGCGGAAATGTTCGCAACCGGCCGTCAGAAACCAAAGCGCCGCAATCGCGCTCCGGACCAAAACGCTTTTCATTCCCTCTCCCCCCATCGAGAGTCAGCTACCGTCGAGGCTTCAGCTCGTTGTGCAGACCTTGTTCCCCCCGTCGATCTTCGCCCTTTCCATCATCTTCAAGGCGGCGCCCCTGAGATCGTCCGCGTAGTTACCGCTGCCCGGAAAACACGCTCCGCCGATGCTCACCGTGCGGTGACCCGGATTCTCCTGGCTGAAAACATAGTCATGAATTCGCCTTCTGATGCGCTCCCCGATCCGCTGGGTGTTCACCTCGTCGGCGTGGTGAAGGAGGACCGAGAACCGGCCGTCGGCGAAGCGGCCGATGATGTCGGTGGAGCGAAGCTCGTCCCGCAGCAAGTCGGCCAGCACCTTGAGCTGCCTCTGGCGAGCCTTCTCCTGCTCCTCCACGGGTCTCCCCCCGGCGCCGTGATCCAGCTCGAGGAAGAGCACCGCGAGAAAATACTGATATCGAGTGGCCTTCTTCACTTCCAGGTCGAAGAGATAGTCGAAGACGCGATCTTTCAGGACCTGCGTTTCCTCATCCAGCATGCTCACCCATACCGGATCGCCGGCGCCTGCGTGTGGATTCGTGTCGTTCATGGCGCAACCCGGCCCCCCTTCATAGTCACTCGTTTGTGTCACCTATATCGGCCCTGAGCAGGAAGCCCTTGACGGACAAGCCGCCCTGCCGGTGTGGGGTGTTACCCACGGGCCCGGAGGTTCCCCTCAGGACATCTCTGACAGCCCGCTCTCCTTCATCTTGTAGAGAAGCGCCTTATAACTGATCTGCAGAATCTCGGCCGTTTCCTTTCTGTTCCAGCGCGTCTGTTGCAGCACCCGCGCGATCACCCGCTTCTCGGCAAGCTGGCTCGCCCGCTTCCCGATCTCCTTCAAGCCATAGCGGCCCGGATCGCTTTCGGTGATTGAATCGATCCCCTCGTGCTCGAACTGCTTCTGCGTCGCCGGGTGATCTTCCCGGACCTGGAATTCCTGGAGCACTGCCTTCTCGCTCCCGAGGACGACAATCCGCTTGATCATGTTCTCCAGCTCACGCACGTTCCCCGGCCAGGCATACTTCATGAAGGTGTCCATCGTCCCCGTGGATAAGAAGGGCACGTCCTTGTGATACTGCTCGTTGTACTTCGTGAGGAAGTAGTCGATGAACAACGGGATGTCCGCGCGCCGTTCCCGGAGCGCCGGAATCGGGATGTTCACAACGTTCAGCCGGTAGAAGAGATCTTCCCGGAAGCTCCCCTCCTTGACCGCCTCCTCCAGATTACGGTTCGTCGCCGCAAGCACCCGCGTGTCAACGTTGACGTCAGCCTCGCCTCCGAGCCGGGAGAACTCTCCGTCCTGCAAGACTTGTAGCAGCTTGGCCTGGAGATTCGGGTGCATCTCGCTGATCTCGTCGAGGAAGATCGTCCCGCCGTCGGCGTATTCGAACTTTCCGAGCTTCCGCTTCTGGGCGCCCGTGAAGGCGCCCTTCTCGAACCCGAACAGCTCGCTCTCGAGCAGCTCCGAGGGGAGCGCCGCGCAGTTCACCTTGACGAACGGCTTCGAGCTACGATCCGATTTCGCGGCCAGCATACGCGCGACCAGTTCCTTGCCCGTTCCGCTCTCGCCGCGAATCAGGACGGTTATGTCGGTGTCCGCAACTTGCTCGACGATCTCCTCGACTTCCTTCATTCGGGTGCTCGTCCCGAACAGGAAGGTGCTGTTCGACTGCTCCTGGACCTTTACGCGTAAGAACTCTACCTCCGAAACGAGCTTCTTCTTTTCGAGGGCCTTGTTGATGGCGATCTTGAGCTCGTCGCTCTCGAAGGGCTTGCGCAAGAAATCCGTCGCGCCGAGCTTCATGGCCTGGACTATCGTCTTCGCCTGACCGTGTCCCGATAACATGATGACCGGCACGTCCTGATCCTTCTCCTTGATCAGCCGGAGCGTCTCGATGCCGTCGATGCCCGGAAGAACCAGGTCGAGGGTGACCAGGGTCGGATTGACCTTTTCCATCTCCATGAGAGCCTGCTCGCCCGACTCAGCAGTGAAGACCCGCCAGCCGTTCTTCGTGATCAGCGCCCGCAGATAGTCACGCGTGCTCTCATCGTCGTCGATCACCAGGATTCTTATTTTTTCGACCATTCCAGACCTCTGCGGTTCTAGGGAATGCCGCTTCCCGCAAGCGAGGGCTCGCAGCGGGACGAACGGCGCGGCCCCGGTTAAGCAAGGGGCGTGCCAATCGGCTCGCCCCGGTCACGCCCGCGACGGCGGAGGGCCGTGGCTTGATCGCAAGGCGTGAACCTGGTTAGTCCGCCGGAAACTCCGTGGAGCCGCGGGTTTCCGGCGTTCGCTCCGATCCGCTTCTGACGCCGCCCGCGACCTCCCTGCGGGCGTCCACGCCCCGGATCCGGGCGTGGGTAGTTCATTGCACAAAAACGGTGACCGCCTTCCCCATTAGCGGTCGTCCGCCAGGCCACTGTCCTTGATCTTCTGAAGCAACGTCTTGTAGCTGATGTTCAGAATCTTTGCGGCTTTCTTCCGATTCCAGTTCGTCTGGTGGAGGACCCGCGCGATGGTCTCGCGCTCGGCCTCCATTGCCGCCCTCCGGCCGATCTCCTTGAGGGGCGAGATCGTCCCGGTCTCCATGTCGACGATGTTCTGAATAACCGAGGGCTTGGATGGCGTCGTCTTCTCCCCCTTCAGCTCCTCGAGAATGGAGGCCTCGTTTTCGAGCACGACCGTGCGCTTGATCAGGTTCTCCAGTTCCCGCACATTCCCCGACCATTCGTAGTTCAGGAAGGCCTTCATGAGACTGGGGGAGACGCACTTCACGTTCTTGTTGTACTTCCGGTTGTAGCGCTCGAGAAATTGCTCGGCGAGGATCGGGATCTCCTCCCGTCGCTCGCGCAGCGGAGGGACGCGAATGTTCACGACGTTGAGCCGGTAGTACAGATCCTCGCGGAACCGCGCCTCCTCGACCTCCCGCTCCAGATCCCGATTCGTGGCGACCAGAACCCGCACGTCCACCTTGATGTCACGCTGCCCTCCCAGGCGCGCGAACTCGCCGTCCTGCAGCACCTGGAGCAGCTTCGCCTGCAAGAGTGGGCTCATCTCGCCGATTTCGTCGAGAAACATCGTCCCGTGGTTGGCGAATTCGAACTTGCCAGGCTTGCGGCTGGAGGCGCCGGTGAAGGCGCCCTTCTCGTATCCGAACAGCTCGCTCTCGAGGAGCTGCTCGGGAAGCGCCGCGCAGTTCACCTTCACAAAGGTCTTGTTTTTTCGGAGGCTCCTGCCATGGATCGCCCGAGCGATGACCTCTTTCCCGACACCGCTTTCCCCCTGGATGAGAACGGTCACGTCCGTTTCGGCGATCTGCTCGATGAGATCCTTGATCTTGGTCATCGGCGGGCTGATCCAGACGGCGCCTTCTCCCCACTGGGGTTTTTCGCTGAGCTGTGACCGGAGGTAATCCCGCTCTCCACGGAGCTTGCTCGACTCGAGCACCTTCTTGATCGAGATGTCGAGCTCTTCCTCCTCGAAGGGCTTGTTCAGATAGTCCGAAGCACCAAGGTTCATGGCCTCGACGATCGTTCTGGCCTTGCCGACCACAGACAGCATGATGACCGGCACGTCCTGGTCGATGGACTTCACGCGGCGGAGCGTCTCCAGGCCGTCCAGCCCGGGCATCATGACGTCGAGGATGACGATGGAGGGTCGGTACCCGGATGAGAGCTGCGCGAGGGCCTCTTCGCCGTCGGCGGCGCTTCGAACCTTGTAGCCCTTGATCGAAAGGAGGTTCTTGAGATAATTGCGGATGCCTTCGGAGTCATCCACCACGAGGATTGACGTCTCCTTACCCATTGCCTCTCCTTGAAAAGGTCGAACCGCTCGAAACAAACATCGCGATCGGAGCCGGGACAATGCTGCGTTCCGGTACGCCC
>JAUYMQ010000538.1 GCA_030698575.1 Deltaproteobacteria bacterium | reverse complement strand
CCATTCGCTACTTCGACGAGCTAGGAGTACCCCGGCTCGCCGCGTAACCTCAACCTTTCGAACCGCCGGATGCGGACCCGCATGTCCGGTGGTGTGGGAGGGGAACGGCGGGGCGAACCCCGCCGTCCCCTATCCCGATTCAGATTCAGATCCGGATCCCGGTTCCGTCAGAATCGGATCCTGGATCCGTCAGAAGCGGACCGTGATTCCTACGCGTCGCGCGGTGCCGGCTGGAATGGCTACCGGCGCGCCCGCCGGCGGCCGAAGCCCGCCATGGCGGCCAGGCCGCTGCCGAGCAGGAGAATCGTTCCCGGCTCGGGGATTCCCACCCCGGCGTTGAGGCGCACGCGCGCGGTGCCGGTGGTCGCGGTGTCGCCGCCGGTCGTGACGATGATGCCGCGAACGGTGAAGTCCACGCCCGCAGTGCTGTCGACGCCTGCCTGCACGACGTAGTCGAGCCGGTAGAGGTCGAGCACCTGCGCCACCGCGCCCGCGTTGGCGTTCACCTGGCCGTCATCCGGATTGGTATCGTTCAGCGTGGCGTTCGGCTGCGCGCCGCTCGTGAAGCCGAGCCCCGTCAGATCGACGGCGCTGTTGATGGTGTAGTCGATCTCAAGCGGGTCGTCAGCCGTGACGGACGTCGTGTAGGTGGTCAGGGTGCCCGTCCCGAGGGCCGAGACGCCGGCGATGAAGCGCACGGTGTCGCCCGCGTTGACGGTCACGTCCAGGATGGGGCCGGCGGAACTGGCCGTGCCCTGCGAGACCGTGTTCACCAGGACCTCGATCTCCCAGTCGACCACGATGGCGTTGGCCGTGATGGGCATCGCGACGATGCCCAGAGCTGCGAATAAGAGCGTGAAGCGGAAGCGACCCCTCATGACTTGTTCCTCCATGCCTGCGATGCGATCCACTCGTGATCTGGTGTTCCCTTGATGGATCTGCGCGCGTTGTTCCCGGAGCCGTGGCTTGCCTGCGAGCGCCGCCCGTCGGCCCTCGCGTTAAGTCCCGCAGCCCGGTGCTCCGGCGTCAGGTCGGCCCGTCCGCCCGGTTCTAGGGGGGGAGGGCGCGGATACATGGAGCACCATCGGCAGCCTTGCGGAATACTTTAGTCCTGACACAAACCGGTGGAGGGCCGGGCGGGAATGCGGATGGGGCTGCGGGGCGAATGTCCCGGAATTGGGATTCGCCAGGAAGCCGGGCGATTCACGGGATGGTGGGGATTGCTTCGTCGGGCCTGCGGCCCTCCTCGCAATGACATGCGGGGGGTGGGCTGCCGGGGGATTGCTTCGTCGCTTCGCTCCTCGCAATGACATGCGGAAGGGGCTCCTCGCAATGACATGCGGGAAGGGGCTCCTCGCAATGACATGCGGGGGGTGGGCTGCCGGGGGATTGCTTCGTCGCTGCGCTCCTCGCAATGACATGCGGGAAGGGGCTCCTCGCGATGACATGCGGGGGGTGGCCGCCGAGGGGGGCGGTTCGGGCATTGGCCCCAACGGACGAAGGGCAGGCGCCCTTGCGGGAACCTGCCCTTCGCTTGCTACAGAGTGAGTGCTTTACTTTCGGAGCTTCTTCCGGCCGAAGCCCGCGAGGCCTGCCAGACCGCTGCCGAGGAGCAGCATCGTGGCGGGTTCGGGGACCGCAACGCCCGCGTTCAGGCGAACCTGGGCGGTGCCGGTGGTGGCGGTGTCGCCACCGGTCGTGACGATGATACCGCGAGCGGTGAAGTCAACGCCCGCAGTGCTGTCGACGCCTGCCTGCACGACGTAGTCGAGCCGGTAGAGGTCGAGCACCTGCGCCACTGCGCCGGCGTTGGCGTTCACCGCGCCGTCACCCGGGGAAGCGTCGTTCAACGTGGCGTTCGGCTGCGCGCCGCTCGTGAAGCCGAGCCCCGTCAGATCGACGGCGCTGTTGATGGTGTAGTCGATCTCGAGCGGATCGTCAGACGTGACGGACGTCGTGTAGGTGGTCAGGGTGCCCGTCCCGAGGGCCGAGACGCCGACGATGAAGCGTACGGTGTCGCCCACGGCAACGCTCACGTCGAGGATCCCGCCGGCGGAGCTGGCGGTGCCCTGCGAGACGTTGTTCACCAGGACCTCGATCTCCCAGTCGACCACGATGGCCTTGGCCGTGACCGGGGCGATGACGAGGCCTAATACCACCATTGATGCAATCAACAGATGGCGGACTCTCATTTGATTTTCTCCTTCGTGAAGTGAAGCGCTGCTTGCTTACTCTGCTTCAGGTTGTTTGGAACTCGTGCATTCAAATCATGATGCCTTGGTGCTTGCCGCCGCCGCCCCTTCCGGGGGCGGCCCCGTTTCCGGGACCGCCCCCTTCGGGGATGACGCTTAGATCAGCCTGATCATGGATCGAACGGGCCGATCGGGAACGGGTTGTTGAAGAACAGCGTGTTCTGAACGGTGTTAAGGTCACCGCCATCGACGAAGCAGTTCTGGTCGACGTCACGCCGTGTCTCGCAGAGGGATGCCGAGTAGCAGCCCGGTGTGCCGGCCAGGTCGTTGCAGAAGACCGTGCCAGCGGGGCAAGCCGAGCTGGTGAGCACGTTGAACAGACAACCGTTCGCCGGGTCGTTCGGACACGGGTCGATCCGGTCCTCGGTTCCGTCGCCATCCATATCCAGCTGCTGGGTGGTGAGGAAGAAGAGGAGCGAGTCGACCGTCGCGTTCGCGAGGCTGCCCGGTGCGGTCGAAGGAAGAACGCTGGTGGCCGACTGCGTCTGAACGTTGAGCGTTCCGGCGTTCTGAGTAAGCGCCGCCGGGATGATCACGTTTTCGACGTAGCAGTCCGGCGCGTTGCAGAGGCCCGAGTTGGCGCCAAACGCCGAATGGTTGGCCAGGTTGACCGAGTAGTTGCGAGCAACGACCTTCTGTGCCGGGATGAGGAAGTTACCCACGCCACCCTGCAGACCGTCGACGCAAAGATCCGTAGTGAGATCCTGGAAGACGATGCCGGAGCCGCAGGGGCTGAGCTTCCCGGGACCCGCGCTCTGGAGAGAAACGAGCGCGTGGCCGAAGGGCGCGGTGGACTGGGAGAGCCAGAGCGTGACGTTGGTGCTCTGGGCAACCGAGCCCGGGCCCGTGTTGTCCATGGCGAGCTGGTTGTCGATGTCCTTGCCAGCGCCGCCCACGGGGCAATCGTTGCAGAGGTAGGGCTGCTGCACGATCTGATAGCTACCCGTGAAGAACCCAATGCCTTTGCCGGCCGGGTTCGTGCCCTGGGAAGGCGTGTGGATGACCAGGTAGCTGTAGCTACCCTCGGTCTCGTTCAAGTGGCCGCCGTGTCCCCCGCTCGGGATGGGCGCCGCGTTACAAGCGTTGACAACGCGGTTACACTCCGAACCGCCGCCCGCACCGGCCGGACCCTCAGCAGCACCCGCCGGAAGCAGGAAGACCGGCGGGGTGGTTCCGGAGCAGTCAAAGCTCGGTGCGAGCTCGCAGGCGTTCGCCACGGCCGGGTTCAGAACCGGCGTTGCGCCACCAGCGGTCGTCACCACGCGGCCGAGAAGACCGCCATCCGCTTCGAACGTGTTCGGCGAGTTGGCCTGGTTCGGCCAGATCTCGTGTGCGCCTGCGCTGCGAACCGTATCAAACGTATAGGTCGCCTGGGCGAACGCCATTGACGTTCCACCCAACACAAGCGCCACTGCAAAAACTAACGCAGTCAGCTTTCTCATGGGGTCTAGACCTCCTTGGAAGATTAACCCTCAGTGTTTCGACTTCTTGCTTAGCGATACCCTCATTACCCTTACTAGCTTAGAAACATTCATACGGAAGAGACGCTCACCCCCTCTCGGGTTGGCCCGGGGCCGCGTCGGGAACCTGGCCGTTGCCGGCCACCGCGCCCCCGATTTTTCCCCCGGAGGCCCGGCGTTTTCCCTTCAGTTTCCGTCGCCCTTCCAAAAGAGCCGTTGCTGACGGCTTCCCCAGGGGAAAAGATCCCCTGGCTGGATCAGCACATGAAGCCCGACCCCGGATAGTGCAAGCCATGTGCCAAAATTGACAGGCTACAGGTGCTTTTTGGGCCTCCGTAACCTCCTGAAACTAAATGAGAAAATTCAAATCCTGACCAAATGCCCAGTCAGCGGTCCCTTTGGGTGCCTCGGGGTGGGCAAAACTTTTCCCTTTTTATGACAACCTTTGCATCCGGGAGAAAAACTTTGCCGGAAGCAGGATTCCTGAATAAAACGACTATTACAGTTCTGGTTCAGGCTTCCCAGCCCTGCCGGGCTTCGGGCGTATTCCCGCGCCGTTCTCCTCACTCTAATAGTGGTCCACGAAGGGGCGCGGTGTCATGGCGCCGGGAGCCGCCGGGCGAGGCCGGCGGCTCCCGGATGAGAAATCTCGTCCCGCGGCGTACTCTGGCGCGCGCCGGTGTGATAGCCTTCCCGGCCTGTGAGGGGAGGCTTCTCGGCCTTCGGACCGCTCGAAGTCCATTCAGGTACAGCCCTGGTTCATCCGATGTCAGGTCATCCGATGTCAGGTCATTTCTGAGTCATCTGATGTCCGTCCTCTGACGCCCAGTGTCTGATGACGCCCAATAGCTGATGACGAATGACCGGGTTAGATCTCACCACACCACACGGACAGGGACGAAGGAGGAAGACTCGATGCCCAAGCCTCGACGTTACGCAATTTCCGGGAGCTCGCGCCGCAGTGCGGCCGGCGCCGCTGCCCTCTTGCTCGGCCTGCTCATGGCCGTCTGGGGATGCGGAGAAGGATCGGGGGAGAAAGGCGAAATACAGACCCCGCCTCCCGGCCGCGTCGCTCTCGACGCCGAGTCGCAGGAAGTCGCCGAGAAGATCCAGGCCAACATGCAGGACTTTATCATCACGAACAAGGTGCCGAGCACCGCAAAGGTGACGCTCGAGTGGGTGAAGAAGGCGCCTTACACGGGAATGTTCGAAGCGAATTTCGTGATCGAGGTGGGCGGCGTCCAGGGGCGGCGATCCTTCTTTTTCGACGCGGAAGCGAAGCACTTCGTGATGGGGCCCGTCTACACGGTGGGCGAGGTGTTCCGGGCGCGCGTCGAGACGCGCAACATGGTGCTGCTCGATCGGCCCGCGAAAGGCCCCGAAGCGGCGCCCATCGTGATCGCCGAGTATTCCGACTTTCAGTGCCCTTTCTGCGGCGCGGCTTCACGCACCGTGAACGCCATCATGAAGAAGTACGATGGCAAGGTGCGGCTCGTCTTCAAGCACATGCCGCTCTCGGAACTTCACGCCTGGGCCTATGACGCCGCCATCACGTCCGAATGCGCCGCGGCGCAGAAGCCGGAAGCGTTCTGGTACTTCCACGACTACTTCTTCGATCCTTCCAAGCGGCTCGATGAGGATAACTTCAAGGACAAGACGGAGAGCTTCGCGAAGACCCTCGACCTCGACATCGGCAAGCTCAACGCCTGCGTCGAAAGCCAGGAGCCGAAGGCAAGAATCGACTATGACCTGAACGAGGCGATCAACTACGGCTTCACCTCGACGCCCACGTTCGTCATCAACGGCGTGGTGGTCATCGGCAACCAGCCCCTTCCGGTTCTCGAGGAGATCATCCAGGAGGAGCTCAAGAAGGCGGGTCAGCTCGCGGGCTGAAGCCCGCACAGGAGGAACCAAGAGATGCAGTCTCGTTTCAGGATCATCGCCGGCGTCCTGCCGGCCGTTGCGCTTGTCCCGGCGCTCGCCCTTGCGCCCCTGGCCGCCTGTTCGCCCGCGAAGGAGGCCGGTGTTCCCGCTACCGAGTCCGCGGCGCCCTCGGCCGAGGCCGATCTCGACGCTGTGGTGAAAAAGGCGGAGGAAGAAATCGAAAAGGTCCGCCTGACCATGGGGGCTTCGCGTGAAACCAAGATCGAAGTCGTCGGGGCCGCACCCACGGGAGTTCCCGGGCTCGTGGAGCTGAAGCTGCGTGTGACCCGCGAGGGACGATCGGCCGTTCGCCGGCTCCCCGTCACCCCCGACATGAAGTTCGCCGTCGCGGGGTCCATTCTCCCTCTCGGAATAATCCCCCGCATGCGCGTCGACCTCGACAACGTCAAGCTCACGGACGTGCCGGTGCGGGGCAATGCCGACGCGGAAGTGACAATCGTCGAGTACTCGGATTTCCAGTGCCCCTACTGCCGGGCCAGCCAGCCGGCGATAGATCAGATCCTCCGCGAATACGAGGGGCGCGTGAAGCTGGTGTACAAGCACTACCCGCTCAAGATCCACGACTGGGCGATGGACTCCTCGCTTCTCGCCGAGTGCGCGCGCGTGCAGAAGCCTGAACTTTTCTGGAAGCTCCACGACTTCTACTACACGCAGTCGACCGTGATTAATCAAACCAACGTCTTCGAGAAGAGCCGGGAGCAGGTGAAGGACGAAGGCATCGACATGGACGCGTTCAACAAGTGCTACCTCGAGGCGGAGCAGACCGAGGCCATCCTCGCCAACGTCGACGAGGGGAAGACCATCGGCGTGCGCGGAACTCCGGCGTTCCTGGTGAACGACGTCTTCATGTCGGGGACGCTCACCTACGAGATCACGAACGCGATTATCCTGGAGGAGCTGGGAGAGGCTCAGCCCGGCGAACCGGCCGGTGAACCGCCGGCAGGCGAGGCGCCGGAGGCCGCGCCCGCGCCCGCGGAGGAAGCCCCGCCGGCAGCCGGCAGCTGACGCGGCGGACGCATGGCGCCGAACGGCGGCCGTCCCCCGATCCCGCGGCAGGGATCGCGGGCCGGAAGGGACGAGAACCGGCGGACGATCGTGTTCTGCCTGCTCTTCGGAGCGTTTCTCGGGGCCGGCTACTACCTGAGCATCTACGCGCCTGTCGTCGAGCGGGCGATCAATCCGTTCACGGCGTTCATCGCGAAGGTGTCAAGCGCGACGCTTCAGCTCCTCGGCACCGACGCCCATGCCAGCGGCACGCGGCTCGCCGGCCGCGGCGTCTCCTTCGAGCTGCGCAACGGCTGCAACGGCGTCTGGGCGACGATCATCTTCGTCTCGGCCGTGCTGGCCTTCCCGAGCACTATGCGGGCGAAGCTCATCGGCGTCGCCGCCGGCTTTGCCGCCATCTTCGTCATCAACCTGATCCGCGTCCTGAGCCTGTACTACATCGTCCTCCACTATCCGGGCGCCTTCGAGGGAGCCCACATCTATGTATGGCAGTCCGTCGTCATCGGGGCCGCCGTCCTCCTCTGGCTCCTCTGGGCCCGGCGCGCCGTCCCCGCCGCGCGACCCCCCCGGGGGGCTTGATCTCCGGCGTTTCACGGCGGCCTTCGTCCTGGCCTACCTGCTTGGCTGGGCCCTCTGGATCGCTGCTTCGCCGGCCTACGAGCGGCTCCTCGCCGGCGCGGCCAGCGCGGCGCTCCATCGTCTCACCCCCCGCGTCACCCATCACCAGGTGACGCTCGTGGACCGGACGTTCTACGTTCATCTCTGGGCGAAGATCCCGGCTACTGGAACGAAGATCGACGCCCGGAGCACCCACTTCAACTGGCTCATCCTGCTTCCCCTCCTCGTGGCGACGCGGGCGCTCGGGCGGGGGGTGCCGGGGGCGGCGGGTGCGCTCGCGGCCGTCCTTGCGCTCGCGGGCTTCCAACTGCTCTTCCTGATCGGCGTGGGGGAGTAC
>JAUYMQ010000503.1 GCA_030698575.1 Deltaproteobacteria bacterium | reverse complement strand
GCATTCGCTTCACACCAAAGGAAGGCCCGTGAAAACCGGCCCACGCGCCGCACGGCGGCGCGGCCTGGCGGCGATTGCCCTCGGGCTGGCCGCGCTCCTGGCGCTTCTGACCGTCGGCGCGAGCGCCCTCCACCAGCACGGGGGCGAGGCGGGCGCCGCGCAGTTCGACTGCCGGGGATGCGCCTGGACCCATGCCGCCAACGGCGTGCCGGGACACGCCCAGCAGATTGTCGCTTCCATCGACGCCGCGGCCCTCCCCTGGACCACGGTCCGCCTGGATGTTCCGAGCCCCTTCCCCACGCAGCGAACCACCCGCGGTCCTCCATCTCTCTCCCTCTAGAAGCATCCCTCGAGTCTCCTACTTCCAGGGATCACTGCTCCGAACCGGGTCCGTTCCGGCGCCGCTGGCGAGCCGGGCGGCGGCCCCTGCGGCAACGCGCGTCGGGCATTCCGGCGCCGCGCAGGCGGGCATCGAGGCGCGTCGCGTCACGGCGCGTGGGAGAGAGAACGTCATGCGCATCACATCACTGGCAGTTCTGTGCGGTCTGAGCGCCCTTTACCCGATGGCGCCCGCTTCAGCGACCGAAACGGCCGCCGCGGGGGGCACGTCGGAGAAAAGCGTGCAGGAGGAGATGGCGGAGCTTCGCGAAACGGTCCGCACGCTCGCGGTGACCGTCGAGGAGCAGTCGCAGCTCATCGGGGCTCTCCAGCGGGCGCCCCGCATGCAGCCACTCATTTCAGCGCCCTATCCTGGCCCGGTCGGCCCTCCGGGCCCCGCCCCGCAGGCGCCGGTCACGACGACGGCTCCCGCTCCAACGCCTCCTACCGGACTGGCCTCGCTCAATCCGGAAATCGGCGTGGTCGGCGACGTGGTCGGCAATGCTTCGACGGAGAACAGCGGCCTCGCGGGGAGCGATCAGTTCAGCTTTCGGGAACTGGAGTTGGTCTTCGGCGGGTATGTGGATCCTTACAGCCGCGCCGACTTCGCCATCGTGCTGAACGAGGACGAGGGGATCGAGATCGAGGAAGCCTTTCTCACCCGATTCGATCTCCCCTTCGCCCTGAAGGGGCAGGTGGGGAAGTTCCGGTCCAAGTTCGGCAAGCTGAACCTGATCGATTTGAATGCACTTCCCATGGTGACCGAGCCGCTCGTGATCCAGAACTTCCTGGGTCCCGAGGGATTCTCGCATACCGGCGTCCGGCTCCAGCGGCTTATACCGAACCCCTGGGATGGTTTCCTGGAGGGCACGATTGAGTTCGTGAACGGGGGCGATCCGGAGGACGAGTGCCGGATCTTCTGCGCAGGAAAGAACAAGCCGATCGTCAACAGCCACATCAAATCCTACTTCGATCTCGACGACGTCACCGGACTCGAGCTTGGCGCCTCGCTCATGGCGGGTCCGAGCCAGGACGACGCCGATCGGTACGCGCACCTCGCGGGCGCCGATCTGACGCTGACGCGACACATGCCGGGATCGAAGAAGCTTCTCTGGCAGAGCGAGTTCATGTACGCCAGCCGCCCCGGCGACACCGGCCTCTCGCTCGCCGACGTGCTCGGCGTGGAATCCCCCGAGGAAGCGGCTGAGATGCTGGGGGCTCTCGACGAGGCGGAGATCGGCGATCTGCTCCTGGATCTCGAAAGATCACGCTGGAACGCGGGGCACGACGGATGGGGGCTCTACTCGCTCGTGGACTACCGGTTCCATCCCAAATGGTCCGCCGGCACGCAATTCGACTACGTGCAGCCCATCGACGGGTCGCTTTCGGGCGATCAGGCCTGGGCTGCGGCGGGTTGGCTCACGTTTCACCAGAGCGAGCTGATGCTCGTCCGTCTCCAGTACCAGCACACCCAGTTCGACAGGCCGTTCTTCCTCGATGATCTGGTGGACGATCACCGTGACGATCTGTTCCTCCAGGTCCGCTTCCAGATCGGTGTCGATCGCCACGGTCTCCAGTGAGGAGAAGTCAAGATGAGAGGCATACAGATGAACTTCACGAACTCCCGCCGGCGCCTCGTGCTGCCCGCCCTGGCCCTGGCCGCGCTGCTCGCCCCCGCCTCGCCCGCCGCCACAGGCGACAAGATTAAGGCCGTTGCCACTATCTCGATCTTCGGCGATCTTCTCCGGCATGTCGGGGGCGAGCACCTGGATGTGAAGGTCCTGGAACCGCCGGGACGCGACGTGCACTTCTACGAACCTACGCCGAGCGACATCGTCAAGATTTCGAAGGCCGATTTATTCGTGCACGGCGGCCTCGATCTGGAGCTGTGGCGCGGGCCACTCATCGAGGCCTCGGCCAACGTGAAGATCTTCCCCGGAGGACCAGGCGACGTGGCAGCAGTTCGGGGGATCACGCTCCTCGACGTACCCTCCGGAAACGTTTCGCGGGCGCAAGGCGACGTCCATGTCTCCGGCAACCCGCACTTCTGGCTCGATCCGGAGAACCTCGCTATCATCGCCAACACAATCTCGGAGCGGCTAGCGGAACTTGATCCTGCGAATGCGGCGAGCTACCAGCAAAACCTGGCAAACTTCCATGCGCGACTCGATGCCGCGATTCCGCGATGGAAGGCCCGGCTTGCCCCTTTCGCGGGGAAACCCGTCGCCGCCTATCACAACAGTTGGCCCTACTTCGCCCGGGCCTTCGATCTGCGAATCGACACCTTTCTGGAACCGAAGCCAAACATTCCACCGTCCGGCGCCCATCTGAAGAAGGTCGAAGCGTTGATCGGCAAGGAGGGCATCAGGGCAATCCTGATCGAGCCATTCAACCACCGCGCCTAC
>JAUYMQ010000496.1 GCA_030698575.1 Deltaproteobacteria bacterium | reverse complement strand
AAAGGAGAAGAGCTGGCCGGAAAGATCGGCGGCTTCATTGACGCCCATCCGATCGGCTGAAAGGAGGTTGCATGGGTTCCATGATCAGTTTCGAGGGGAATGGAAAGACCTGCCAGGGCTACCTCGCGCCGGCCGCATCCGGAAAGGGCCCGGGGGTGATCGTGCTTCAGGAGTGGTGGGGCCTCGTGCCGCACATCAAGGACGTGGCTGATCGCTTCGCCGCCGAAGGCTTCACGGCGCTGGCGCCGGATCTCTATGAGGGCAAGACGGCCGACGGGCCAGACGAAGCGGGGCGCATGATGGCGGCGCTCAACATCGCCGAAACCGAGAAAGTGCTTCGCGGCGCCGCGGACACCCTGGCCTCTCACGAGGCTTGCGCATCGGAGAAGATTGGCGTCATCGGTTTCTGCATGGGCGGGCAGCTGGCCATGCTCGCCGGGGCGCTCAATCCGAAGGTTGGCGCCGTGGCCAATTACTACGGCATTCACCCGGCAGTGAACGTCGACTTCACCCGGCTCGGCGGCCCGGTTCTCGGCATCTTCGCCGAGACGGATGAGTTCGTGAACGCCGAAGCGGTGGCCGGCCTCGAGGCCCAGTTGAAAAAGGCCGGGAAGACCATGACGACCCACCTCTACAAGGGAGTGGGTCACGCATTCTTCAACGACACCCGCCCCGACGTCTACGACGCCGGCGCCGCCAAGGACGCCTGGGCAAAGACGCTGGCGTTCTTCCGTTCGAACCTCTAGCAGCCGCCGGGCAATCCGGCGAACTGCGCGCCAGGGAGACCTCCCATGCCGGAAACCTTTAGCTACGCCCTTCAGGACGGCCTTGCCGAGATAACCATGGACGACGGCAAGGTCAATGCAATGAGCGATCCCTTCTTCGACGGCCTCAACAGCGTGCTCGATCAGGCGGAGAAGGATGCCGCCCGCGCCGTGATCATCAAGGGGAGGCCGGGACTCTTCTCGGCGGGGCTGAACTTGAAGGTGCTGCCGACCCTCGATCAGCAGGCCCTGGCCGCCACCATGACCTCCTTCGGGCGGACGATGCTCCGCGTGTACGGCTTCCCCATTCCCACCGTGGCCGCCGTGAGCGGGCATGCGATCGCGGGCGGGGCGATGCTCATGCACGCTTGCGACCTGCGCGTGATGGCGGAAGGGCCATACCGTATTCAGCTGAACGAAACGGCAATCGGGCTGACGTTGCCGAGTTGGGCCATTGCTATTGCGGAGCGTGGAATCCCGGACCGCTGGCACACGGAAGCGATCCTGCACGCGCGGCCCTACACGCCGGAAGAGGCTCTCGAACGGGGAATCATCGACGAAATCGCGCGCCCCGCCGACCAGCTTGTCGAGGCGGCGAGGGCCCGGGCCGCCCTGGCGGCCTCGCTCGACACCGCGGCCTACGGCGCCACCAAGGCGCGACAGCGCGACGCCGACCTCCAGAGGGTGGGGGCGCTGATCGAGAAGGAGGCCTCGGGAGACGGTCTTCGGGGAAAGGGGCGTTGAGTCGATCCGGCGCCGCGCTCAGGGGACGCGCAGCACCTTGTGAAGTTGAATCTGGAGCCGCAGATCGAGACCGCTCTCGATAATCCACCCTGCCATGACGTGCGGGTCCATTTCGCCGTGCACGGGGCTCATGAGAACGGCGTGTTTCGCGGTGAGATCCCGCTCGCGCACGACCGCGCAAGCCCAGTCGAAATCCGCCCTGTTCCGGAGAACGAACTTGACCTGATCCTGCGCCGTGAGATGCGCAAGATTCTCCCAGCGGTTCTTGCCGGACTCGCCGCTCTCCGGGCACTTGAGATCCATGATCTTCACGATCCGGGGATCGACGCGTGATACATCAAGCGACCCGCCGGTCTCGAGAAGCACCCGGTAGCCCTCATCGGCGAGCCGCCCCATGAGATCGTGCACGCCGTCCTGGAGCAGCGGCTCCCCCCCCGTGATTTCCACGCGACGGCAGTGATAGCGGCGAACCTCCTCCAGTATCTCGTCGTCCGACATCTCGCGCCCGCCTTGGAAGGCGTAGGCAGTGTCACACCAGACGCACCGGAGATTGCACCCCGTCAGGCGCACAAAGACGCAGGGAAGCCCCGCGTGGGTACTCTCGCCCTGGATGCTATGGAAGATTTCGGTGATTCGCACGGCTCGATTCTAACCCTCGCTCCGGGACCGCGCCAACCACCGGCGTCCGGGCCGGTTTGCCGGGGATGGCGCCATCATGTAGTAAAGAGAAAGGTCCTAGGGCGTTGCCTGGAGGCCTTGGGGGTCAATGGCCATGGCAGAACGAAAGCGCGAGGCTGAAAAATCGCTCCTCGGCCGGTTGCCTGACGTCGCCAAGTCGATGCTGGTGCTCTCGCTCGGAGGCGTATTCATGGCGGAGGAGACTCTCCGCCGCGCAACCCGCGACATGAAGCTCACGCGGGAGGCCGTCGACGCCGTGCTCAGCCAGGCCGAGCGCGGGAAGAAGGAATTCTTCGAAGCCATCGCCGCCGAGATAGGCAAGGCCGTGCGCGACCTCGACGTCAACAAGGTAGGCGCGCGCTTCCTGAAGGACTTCGAGATAGACATCGAGGCGCGCATCGCCTTCACACCCCGCACCGCAGGCGGTCGCGGATCGCGCGGTGGCCGACAGCGCGGCGGACAAGGCCTCCGGCTGTCCATCACCACCGACCCGAAATGATCCGCCCCTCCCGCCCGGTCCCACCTCCCCCGCGCCTCAGGGTCGGGGGAAATTCTTCATCACGTCTTCCAGGCTCCTGAAAGCAGCGATTGTCTGCAGGCTCATGACCGTCGGCGGGATCATCGCGATCCGGTTCTCCGCCCACGCCGCCAGAGCCTTGCGCGGGCCGATCCAGAGGCTCTCGTCCACCTCCCCCTCGTGATGGCAGGGTTGCTGATTCTCCGGCATTTCCGCCAGAAAAAAATGCGTGTTGAAGCGGCGCGGGGGACCGACCGGGGTGATCCAGTGTGAGACGTAGTGCAGACGGTCGAGGGCCAGGCGGAGATCCTCCTGTGCAAGCATGTCCGCGATACCCGCCTCGTTCGCATTCAGGCGCCGCCGCCACTCCTCGAGGGGTTCCAGCGCGCCGGGCGCGCAGAGATCGACAATGTCGTCGCCGCGATAGGCAAGAAGAACGCCCGCCTCTTCGAACAGCTCCCGTACGGCGCCCACCCAGAAGGCAAAGGCGCGCGCGGGCGCCATCGCTTCTTCCTGCAGGAGTTCCGCCGCTCGCTCGGGGGAAAGCCCCTCCGACCTGGCGACCGCCCCGGGATCAGAGTCCTCCGGATCGACCTTCCCGCCGGGAAACACGTGCATCCCGCCGACGAAGACCAGCTCGGGCCGGCGCCGCGTCAGGTAGACCTCGAAGCCCTCGTCCGAATCCGGCGCGGGCCTGAGAAGGATGACGGTGCTGGCGTCGCGGACGGGGATGCGCGTGGGCTGATCGGGCATGGGATGCCTTGGACGGGTGACTGCGAAGGAGAGCCGCCATGCTGAAACCGGGCGGCCATGAGCAGCTAGCGGTTGAGCCCTATCTCGAGGATCTCATATTCACGCAGGCCGCCCGGCGTCCTCACCTCAACGGTATCGTTCAGTTCGCGGCCGATAAGCGCCTGCCCCAGGGGCGAGGTGACGGAGATCAACCCGGCCTTCACGTCGGCCTCGTCCTCGCCCACCAGGCGGTAGGCCACTTCATCGCCCGTATTGATCTCGGAAAGGCGAACCCGGGACCCGAATACCACCCGATCGTCGGGCAACTTGTCGGTATCGATGATCTGGGCGTGGGCCAGCCTTCGCTCCACCTCCCGGATCCTCCCTTCGACGAACGCCTGGCGCTCCTTCGCCGCGTCGTACTCGGCGTTCTCGGATATATCGCCGTGGCCCCGGGCCTCTGCGACGTCGTGGGTGGCCTTCTGGCGATCCACCCGCTTCATTCGCGCGAGGTCATCTGTCAGCTTGAGGTAACCCTCGCGGGTCATCGGAATCTTGTCGCTCATTCGTGCTCCACGCTGGTGCTCCACGCTCGATGCGGCACTGGCCCGGCGCGGACCCGGGCCGCAGGAGGACGCGAAACCCGCGCACAATCGGCGCGGGGCGCGGGCGATCTCGAATAACCGCCGCTTGAACGGATACCTCGCCGGGGAGATGATTCCACGGCGAGGCGAGATCATTCTATGGAGAAATCCGTCTCTCAGTCAAGTACTTATGGTGGCGAGCCCGGGCGCTGGTATATTGACTTTAGCCCTCTCCCAGATCATATTTTCGCGCGCCCGGCCGGCCCCCTCGATTCCAACCCTCACGCTTCAGGGTTTCACGCATGCCGATCTACGAGTACCAGTGCCAGAAGTGCCAGGAGCACTTCGAGGTCGTCCAGAAGTTCAAGGACAAGCCGCTCAAAAAGTGCACCGCCTGCGGGGGAAAGCTGCAAAAACTGATCAGCCAGTCGAGCTTCCACCTAAAGGGTTCCGGGTGGTACGTCACCGACTACGTTCGCAAGGGGCAGAAGGATAAGAAGGACGGCGAGCCCAAGCCGGAGAAGACCTCCGAGTCTACGTCTTCTTCCAAGGCGGACAACAAGCCGGAGAAAAAAAAGGAGACCGCGGGGACAAAGGACTGAGCCCGTCCCCGCGGCCGCCGGGCTTTCTCAGGTGAAGAGCGAGCGGTTCCTGACCAGCTCGTTCAGAGCCTGATCTAAACGCTCCTTGTTCTCGAGGAGCCCCTCCACCTTCAGTGTGATCACGTTCTCGTGCCCCTGGACGGGCTTCAGCCAATCAAATTTCCGCGTCAGGTGATCCTTGACCTGGATCATGTTGACCACCTGCCGGTTCGAGAACGAATTGGCAATGATGATGGTCTCGGAGTTGCCAAAGCTCGTGATCGAGAGCTGCGCGCGGTAACGCTCGCGCACCTTCTGAGTCACGCTGGTGTAGTTGAAGCTCTGCTTCTCCGGAAGATCCACCACGACCAGCTTGTAGGTACCGAAGATCACGACGCGGAAGTCGCGGCTCGCGACGTAGGCCTCCGCCTCGCCCTCTTTCCGCAGCCCCTCGTCCCGCAGTGATTCGTCGATCTCCTCGGGCCGCCCCTCGTACAGCGGCTTCATCGCCGATTCGATTCGATCGAGATCGTTCCGCAGGTAGTCGATGATGTTGATCCAGTCTTTCCCCCAGGCCTTCTGGGGATCGTCAGCAAGCTTGCCGAGCACCATCTCGACCAGCTGTGACGAAAAATCGTCCCGAACCCGCAATGCCTTCATGACAGCCTGGCCGGCGGTTCGTTCCCGGGGCGATATCACGAGGTTGTTCTTTCCGATGGCGCCCTCAATCTCCCGGCGATCGAAATCCTGCCAGTAGACGTGATCGATCCAGTAGATGTTCCCCTTGAAGTTCCGGAGATTCTCGACGAAGGCCTCTTTCACTTCAGGTGACAGGCGGGTGCTGGGCCTGAAACGGAGATCGGTCAGGAAGAGATCGTAGATCTCCGGCAGCGTTGCCTGGACCTCGGGCGTGAAGAAGAAAATGATGAGGTCCTCGCTGCTCATGAAGCGGTGGGCCACCACGTTCGGAACAGCCCGCGAGAGGACGATGTTCCCTACCACTCCGTCCCTGTCGTAATGGCTCGCGATAACGGCCGGATTCTTCCCCTCGATCTTGAAGCTCGGCCGTTCAGGGCGTGTCCGGACCGGGGGCGCCGGTGCCTGCTGGACCGCGGACTGTTGCGCTGCAGGGGCGCTCGGCGCCGCCTGGATGGCCTGGCCGGGTCCGGTCAGCTTCAGCGTCCCCTCCCACCAGCGCCGCTCGGGCGTAACGCGGAAGAAGGTGACCCGCGGAACGAGAAGTTCCGCGATGGCTGGCAGCCCTTCGTGCACGTTCAGCGAGACGAAGCAGAGCTCGGCATCCCCCGCGGCGTTGAGCAGCCCGCCACGATCACCAAGGAGCTTCTTCAGCAGGGTCCCCTGCTCCCGAAGCGCCGTGAAGGCGAGCAAGCTGCGCTCAAAATCCTCCGGCGACAGGCGGGCGCGAATCTGCACCGCGGCAGGCGAGCCGTCGTTCCGGGCCGCCAGCACGTCGATGCGAAGCCTGCCCGGCCCCACGCTCACCTCGGCGTCGAGCGGGATGAGGCCGTTCTCCCTAGTCTCCAGCGCTTCCCGCACCGCAAGCCGGAATCCACCTTCACGGCTCGGCAGGTTGGGGCTCTTTCGCGCCGCCTCGAAGCACTCCCTGACTCGCGAAAGGGTCTGGTCGAAGTTTTTCTCGGAGAGCCGCAACGTCCGGCCACGCGGATAGAGAATCTCGAGTAGCACCGTGTTGTCACGGGGGCGCGCGACGATCAGATCCTCGCCTCGCATCCGGAAATAGATCTTCCGGCCGCGGCAGACCACACCCTCGCCGCCGCTGTCCACGAGCGACCCCTCGGCGACCTCCTTGAATCGGAAGAGAAGGTTCCGCGTTTTCGGACCCGGTACTTCGGAGAGTATCTCCTCGAACGTGCGGCTGGTGTCGCGCGTCTCCGGGCGCAGCGTCTCGACGATGCGCGACGACCCTGTTCCCTCGTCCACGGAGGGGACCCTCACGAGCCGCAGGCGCACCTTCTTTGGATCGACCAGGTAGGCGGTCTTGCGCTGCTCTTCCTCGAAATAGGGGGCGCAGAGAAACAGATGCTTGATCGCGCCCTTCGACCTGGAGAGCTGGGTCAGGAAGAGCAGTCCCTCGGTGAGCAAATTGGAATCGACGTTGGGTGTGGCCACCACCGCAGCGACCTGTCCGTCGGCCGTCTTGCCCGTGGCGAACAGCCACCTGTCGGAACCTGGCGCCCCTCCCTCTTCCCGCACAAGATCCCCCAGCGGAAACGCGCGCGGGCGAATGAGAACATTCCAAAGCCGGGAGAGGCGATCCCGCCCTTCCCCGCTGCGATCGCTGACCGGGGCCTCGACGCGGTCTGCTGAAGAATCTCTACCGCGCGCGTCTTGCCCGGTCTCCCGCGCTCTGAAGGTCGACCCCGGCCGCGTCGATTCTCCGGATTCATGGACGAAGTCGCCCGCCGAAGGAGCGGCGTCTTCCCCCTCCTCGTCGGGGAATCCACCCCGCGCGCCGTCGATGCCGAACTCGACCGCCTCGGACGTATCCTCGAAGGCGCTCTGGTCGTCGGGCGCTGTTTCATTCTCCTCGCGTCGTGATCGCGAAAGCTCCGCCGCGATGTCGTCGGCCGAAGCCTCCTCGGGGTCGAGCGGATCCCCGTAGTCCGGGGAACCCTCAAATTCGGCTTCGAGCTGCTCCTGGAGAAGCTCGGTCCGCGCGTCGCGATCCGGCTCGAACTTCTGCGGCGGTCCGCTTTCCTGCCCGGCCGGCCGGCGGCGTCGTGTGCCACCCCGGCGGCCACGCGAGCGCGAAGCGCCACCTCGTCCCTTCGATCCGCCGCTCGTTCCCCCTCCACTGTTCCTTGTTGTTGCAGCCATGACTTCCTTTCTGGAGCGTCTCGTCGAGCGCCCCGAAGGGGGCCCGTGCGCCGGTGCCTATCGGCCGCGAAGCCGCTATGAAGCGTGCTCCGCCGGCCTGGCGATGGCGGCTTGAGCCGCCTCGGCGCGAACGCGGTTTGTGTTTGGTGAGAAGGATCGGGGGGGGCGGCGCCCGTGAATTGGCAAGGCGCCGATCCGGCAAAGCCGCAATAAATTTATCGCTGGAAGGGAACTGGACAGGCGAGAAGTCGTCAGACCCGGTACCGCCGGCGCAATCTCTAAACCGGCACACCGACGAACAAACCCTCTCGGAGCGCAACGGCGTACGGCAGGCAAACCACACCTGCCCCGCCGAACAGCCGGCCGGCCTGGCCGGCCTTCCGGACCGCTTCGAGGATGGAGCTTGAAGCCTTCAGGGTTCGTCCGAGTCTACGAATTGAACTGTCTCGCCGCGGCATAACCGCCGCTTTCGCCTTCCGGTGCCCCGGGCTGCCCGCGGGAGCCCTTTCGGGGTCTCCCTCCGGGTCGCGCTATCGCGCGGTCCCTACAGTCAAGGCGCCGTCCGGCGTAGAATTCCCAGCCATGCGAGAGGAAGCCGTCCCGCTTGATCCCGACTCCGCGCCAGCCCTTCCCGATGCACCCGCCTGCATGCAACCGAATGATCGAGCCGTCGCGCATTCATGCCGGCCTCGGGACTCTCTCCTCGGGATGATCCCCGGGGAACCGTCGAGTCCGTGCGCCAGCCGTGCGGGATGAACCTCCTCCTGTCTGCGACCGGCGGGCTCCTTCTCGGCCCCGCCGATCCCCTTATTCCCGGACTGCCCGCCGATTTCGGCCACCATCCTCCATGGCGGGGCCTTCGGCGGCTCAGGAACTGAATCTGCCTCCGAACATTTGCCGGAGGGAATAATCCCTTGAATCTGCTGCGCTTTCTGGTACCCGCGCTGATGCTTCGCCCACAATAGGCCCGGAAAGTGGGGTTGTCAACCGGATTGTCACGACCCCCGCCCGAGCCCTCCCTATCGGTGAGCCCCGCCCGGACCTGAAGCCTCCTGGCCGTCAGCCGGGGGAGGCGCCGATCATATTCACCTCGACCGGGTGGTCCAGGATGTCCATCCGCTCCCCGACTGAGACTGCAGACGGAAGGTAGAAGCAGACGAGGTCGGCCTGAATTTCTCGGCCTCGAGCGCCCGGAGGCCATCCGCCAGGTTCCGGTGGCGCCTGTGGGAATCCTGCGGGGGCGCGGCCCGCCCGTTGTGATAGCTTGGGGTCCCCCCGCGGCCGGCGCCGCATCGCCGAGTGGAACAGAGGAGGAGAGATCCCGCAATGGAAGACTTCCGGAGTCACGATACCTGGATGGTTTTCAAGATCATGGGTGAGTTCGTCGAGGGGTTCGAAACGCTTCGGGGGGTCGGGCCAGCCATCTCGGTATTCGGCAGCAACAAACTCTCACGCAAGCATCCCTACTACAAGACGGCCGTGGAGGTGGGCGAGCGCCTCTCCAAGGCCGGCCTTTCGGTTATCTCCGGAGCGGGGCCGGGCCTCATGGAGGGAGCCAATCGTGGCGCGCGCAAGGGCCCGTCCCAGAGCATCGGGCTCAACATCCAGCTGCCGAAGGAGCAGAAGCCCAACCCCTACCTCGATATCGTGATCAACTTCGACTACTTCTTCGCCCGCAAGGTGATGTTCGCGCGTTATGCATCGGGGTACGTCGTTCTTCCAGGCGGTTTCGGCACGATGGACGAGTTCTTCGAGGCGATCACGCTGATACAGACGCACAAGATGGTGCACTTCCCCATCGTGCTGATTGGAAAGGACTACTGGGGCGGCCTCGTCCAGTGGCTTCGCAACACCTCACTCAAGACGGGGACCATCACCCGGAAGGACCTCGGGCTGTTTCACCTGACGGACGAGCCCGAGGAAGCGGTGAGTTTCATCATTGATAGTCTGCGAGAACACAAGACGGGACCGCTCGCCGAGCCGGAAACCGTGAAGACGCGCAGGAATCCCCGTGCCAGAAAGCCCCGGCGAAAATCCTCCAGATAAACTGTCTGCGGGTGAAGCGATTTCAGCGGCGGGTAAGAATCATCGGTTTGGGTATGAGCACATCCACCACGAGCGGGTTGTGATCCATGCGCCCTGCGCGCTGGCCCTTCAGCACCGCAACGCGCTTCACCTTGACGCTCCCTCCCCGTGAGAACACGTAGTCGATGCGCCGGCCGAGGAGCGCTGTCTCGCCGCCGTCGCGCCCGAGATCCCTGAAATGCTCGGTCACGTAGGCATAGGCCGCGGTGTCGGTGGCTTGGTTCTGCGAGAAGAGCGAATCCGCCTGCCCCTCGGATCCGCTTGCGAAGTTGAAATCCCCGGCCAGGAAAACCACGTCGAAATCCTGGCGGCGCCCCCAGTCGACCAGTTCGCGCGCGTACTGCCTCCGGGATTCGGGGTCCCAGGCGTCGGCGTGGGCGCTCACGGCGCAAATCCGGAGCTGGCTTCGGGCCAGCAGGAAGATGGCGGCGCTGGCGCCGCGCCCGGTGCTCGTCTCGAGCGCCCGGAACTCGACCTTTGATCCGCGGGCGAGCACCGCGGTATGGCGATCGGTATCACCGCTCTCTTCCAGGAACCCCTCGTACCCTCCGCCGAGCCGCCGGAGGAGACTCCCGAGCTGCTGCCGTCCCGCAAGCTCCTGCAGGGTCACCACGTCCGGCCGCTCCATTTCAATCACCTGCGCCACGCGTTCGAGGGACGAGTCCTTGGCGCGGCTGTCCCCCCCTCCGTAGGCCTCTCCGACGTTCCAGGTGAGAACGCGGATTGTGCGCCCTTCCCCTTCGAGATCGATGGCTGGCGCGAGCGCCAGCACCGCGCCCAGCGGCCGGAAGGTCCTCACCCCGCCGAGGGCCGCGATGATCCCCAGCAGCAGCACTATCTTGATCGTTCGTCCCTCGCGGCCCATCAGGTCGTGATGTCCTTTCTCTCGAAGAGAACCGCCGAGACCAGCAGCAGCGTGAAGATGTAGACCCCGCAGCGGGATGCGCCGTAGGCAATTTCGCGCCAGGGGATCTCGGGCTTGAACACGATCCGCCAGAAATCCATGTCGGTCGTGAAGAAGTGGGACTTGATCTCGGTAAAGAACTCGACCCGCCCCACCACGGTAAGCACCATGTAGGCGAGGATCGCCCCCGTCACCGAAACCACCGGCGATCGGGTTACGACGCTCAGAAAGAATGCGATGGCCGCGAGCGTCATCAGCGACCAGGTGCCGGATAGCGTGGCGAGCGCGAACCGCCCCAGGGCATCCCGGAGCGGAATGCTCCCCGGCTCTTCGACCAGGCCGAGGGGGCCGGGATAGAGAGCAAGGTCGCCCCATCCCACCAGCGCGAAGCCGAGGACCAAGTTGAAAATCACGAAACCGGTGATGACCATCCAGGCGTACATCGCCGTCACCGCGAATTTCGAGAGCAGCAGCGACGTGCGGTCGACCGGCCGGCTGAGAATTGCCCGAAGGGTGCCCGCGCTCGCTTCCCCGGAGATCTGCGCGCCGGCGACCACGGCGATGACAACGGGCATGATGAAATTGAAAGCGAAATAAAGGGAGTAGAGCGCAAAGAGCAGCCCGTTGAAATATCCCGGTTCGCCCGATGAGGTTCCGAAAATGGAGACCCCTCCCAGACGCTGGGCAGCATAGCTGTGAAACCCCCAGAGGACCAGGAGCACGAAAGCAAGCAGGCTCACCACGCCCACTGTGACAGTGCGGCTCCGGCGAAGCTTCAGGAATTCCGTTCGAATGAGGACTGAAAAACCCATCGTCACGCTCCGGGACGCCACCGGCTGTTCCAGCTCGCGCCTAGGCAGCCGCCTCCCGCTCGCCGCCGGTAAGCCGCAGGAAAATGTTCTCGAGTGACTCACGCACCTGCCGCAACTCCTGGACCCGGAAACCCTTCTCCACCAAGCGCGCATTCACCCATGCGGGATCGACGCCCGAGAGGCGAAGCGTGAGCGAGCCGGTCTCTTCGTAGAGCACCTGCACCCCTTCGAAACCTTCCAGAAAACGCCCCGCCGCCGCCGGCGATTCAACGACGACGCGAAGGTAAGAGGCACGCGTGAGCAAACCCGCCACGCTTCCCTGGTAGAGGAGATGCCCCCGGTCGAGAATTGCGACCCGGTCGCAAAGCTGCTCGACCTCGTGAAGGAGATGGCTCGAAAGGAAGATGGTCAGGCCATGATCCGTGGAGAGCTGCCGGATGAGGGCGCGAATCTCCAGGCTTCCCCGGGGATCGAGCCCGTTGCCCGGTTCGTCGAGCAGGATGATCTCCGGGTGCGGCAGGAGGGCTTGCGCGATTCCCAGGCGCTGGCGCATTCCGGTCGAATAGACGTCCACTGGATCGCCTTCGCGCCCGCGGAGGCCGACGATCTCCAGCGCCTCCTCCATCCTGGCTCGCGTCGCCCCTCCGCCCAGCGCCGTGAAGATCTCCAGGTTCTCCCACCCGGAAAGATGATCATAGAATGCGGGGCCCTCGACGACGGCACCGACCTTTGCAAGCGCCGCGCGCCGATCTCTCCCCACATCGATGCCCGCGACTCGGATGGTCCCCGAGGACGCACGGACGAGCCCGAGGATCATCCGCATGGTCGTGCTCTTGCCCGCGCCGTTGGGTCCCAGGAACCCGAATACGTCCCCCCGGTTCACCTCGAGGGAGACGCCGTCGACCACGCATCGACCGCCGAAGCGTTTCGTGAGACTCTCCGTGACGAGAAGGGACTCTGCGGACATGGGATTCCTAGGATGGCAGGAGGGACGCGATGGGGGCCGGAGGGCCCCCATCCAGCCCGGGAGATGCCGAAAGGACGCATCTATTCGATTTTCTGTCCTCGCGGCCTTCCGTCGGGTGAGGGCTGGCCCTATCATAGGCGGCCTGCGCTAATTTTCAACGGGGCGGGCGCCTCCCCCTTGCCTCCCCGGAGCCCGGGCGTGCGAGAAAGGATCCATGAGCCCCCCCAATCAGACTGGCCTGCTGGAAGCCCCCGTCTTTCCCCTGCCGAACGCCA
>JAUYMQ010000489.1 GCA_030698575.1 Deltaproteobacteria bacterium | reverse complement strand
TGGACCTTCAGATCCTCGATCGGGCGCGTGGGATGGGCGAGGCGTACCACGGGAAACAGCGTCTCGAGCGTGCGGGTGAGCATGCGCATATGGTGCATGTCGCGCTCGATGGTCTCGCTGATCCCGGGGCGCTGGACCTTGACCACGACCTCGGCGCCGTCCGGAAGCCGCGCGCAGTGAACCTGCGCAATGCTTGCGGCCGCGAGAGGAGTTGGATCGAACTCGGCGTAGAAAGTTTCCAGGGGGCCACCGAGATCCTCCTCGATGACACGCCGTACCTCCGTGAGGGGAACGGGCGGCACCTCGTCGAGCAGCTTGGAAAGCTCGAGCGAATAGCGATCCGGAAGGAATCCTGAAGAAGAAGCCGCGAGCTGGCCGAACTTGATGTAGGTGGGCCCGAGCGCTTCGAGGGCCTTTCTCACAATCACCGGGCCCGTGAGCGGATCGGGCCGGGGGTGGCCGCGAACCACGGCCCAGAGCCGGCGAAGGCCGAGGAGCTCCGCGAGGCGCACGAGTGTGAACCACAGAATCGTTGCGTTCACCTCCAGCATCCGCCCGATTGCGTGCAGATAACGGCTGAAGCGGTTCAAGTGGTGCCTCTGACTTGCAGGTTGGCCGGGATCAGGAAGCGCGATGGGGCTCGATGATCACTTTGAGAGAAGCGCCCGCCTCGGAGACGAGCTGGAATGCCTTTCCCGTTTCTTCCAGACCCAGCCGGTGCGTGATCAGATCGTCCGGCCGGACACGCCCCGCGCGAAGCAGCTCGATGGCCTGGACGGCATCGAGCGGGCTGTTTCCGTAGGAGGGCATCAGCGTGATCCCGTTTCGCCAGAAATCGTTCACGGGAACTGGAAGGTTGACCCCTTCATCGGTCGGGGCGAAGAAAAGAACGGTGCCCCCGCGATCGACCGATCGCAGGGCCTGCTCGAAGACGGGCAGCGCGCCGGCGCAGGTAATCACGAGATCCGCCAGGCGACCGTCGTTGTGCTCGCGGACGCGCGCGGCGATGTCCTGGCGGGCGTCGATCGTCGCATCCGCACCGAAGCGCTTTGCAGCCTCCAGACGGTATTTGTGCACGTCCGTCGTGATGATGCGCCCCGCACCCAGTGATCGGGCCAGCAGAAGATGGAGGAGGCCGGAGATCCCGCTGCCCAGAATAAGGACGGTCTGGCCGGGCCTCAGCCGGGCCAGCCGCTGGGCGCGGACGACGCAGGCCAGCGGCTCGATGAACGAGCCCGTCTCGAAGGAAACCTCGTCGGGAAGGAGGAATACCCCGCGGTCGGTGTTCAGCGGGGGCACACGCAGGTACTCAGCGAAACCACCCGGATCGAAGTTGGTCGTATGGAGCGTTTCGCAAACCGTGTGGTGGCCGTTCAGGCAGTAGTGACAGGTATTGCAGGGAATGTGGTGCGAAACGAAAACCCGGTCGCCCACCTTGTAGCGGTCGACCCCCTCCCCGACCTCGACGATCTCGCCCGCCACCTCATGCCCTAGAACCAGCGGCGCCTTCCTGATTCGGTACCACTCCATGACATCGCGGCCGCATACCCCGCTCGCATGCACCTTGAGCAGCAGCTCGCCCGGGCCGATCTGCGGGACGGGCGACTCCTCCAGGCGCACGTCCTTGTTGTTGTAGTACATCGCGACCCGCATGAAGTGCCTCTTCCGCCAGAAAGGCTGCCGCCGGAGGTTACTTGTCTTCCTTCAGGTCCTCGAAGAGCTCGTTCGCCTGCTTCGCCGTCGCCTTCTCATGGATAATCGCGTGCAGCGCCCTGGCGACCGCGACGGCGTTCGGGTTCTGCCAGACGTTGCGCCCGAGGTTGATTCCCACCGCGCCGCGTTGCATCCCATCGTGGACGAAGTCGAACACCTCGCGCTCGGTCTCGCACTGAGGCCCGCCGGCCATGACCACCGGGACGGGACAACCGTTGACGACCTTTTCGAAATCCTTGTCGCACCAGTAGGTCTTCACCACCCGCGCACCCAGCTCGGCCGCAATTCGGCAGGCAAGCCCGAGATGTCGCGCCTCCCGCTTCTCCAGTTCCTTTCCGACAGCGGTGACCGCCATGACCGGGATGCCGTAGTCTTCGCATTCGTTGACGAGCTCAGCCAGGTTCAGGAGCGTCTGCTTCTCGTAATCGCTCCCCACGAAGATGGAAATCCCGACCGCGGCGGCGTTCAGGCGGATGATCTCCTCGATCGAGGTCGTTAGCCCCTCGTCCGCCAGATCGGCCCCGATCACGCTGGTCCCGCCGGAAACCCTGAGGATGATGGGCTTCGAACCGACCGGCGCGATGGCTGAGCGCAAGACCCCACGGGTCACGAAGAGCGCGTCGGCGTAGGGGAGCAGGGGCTTGATGGTTTCGCCGGGCTTCTCGAGGCAATGGGTCGGTCCCTGGAAGTAACCGTGATCAATGGGCAGAAAAAAACAATGGCCGTCGCTCCCGAAAAGCCGGCTGAGCCGGTTTTCCATTCCCCAGTCCATGGTGACTACCTCCTGATTATTGATTTAAGGCGTGTCCTTAATATACCTGCAATGTACCTGCATCCCGAACGCGGCTGGAAACAAAAACTCCGGAAAGGCGTCCCGGGGCTCTGCCGTTTCGATGGCCACCCTACTCGGGCGGCTCCAGCCCCCCGGTCGCCTTGTAGGCCGGGTGCAGAGAGATCCGCTCCCACCACCCTTTCAGATTGGGAAACCTCGACCAGTCGAGACGTTCGTCCTTCGCCATCCGCGCGAAGACCGGCGCGTAAGCCACGTCGCCGAGGGTGAACTGCTCGCCGGCCAGCCAACTCTTCGCGTCAATCTCCCGGTCGAGTGTCTGAAGCAGCTTCTGATACTCCTCCAGCGCCTCCGCCCGCTTCTCTTCCGGCCCCATCACGGCGCGCCAGCCGGCGCGCATGAGCTGGTTGTTCGCGAAATCGGTCCAGATTCGCACATAGGCCTTTCCCGCCGGCGTGGGGGGCATGAGCGGCGGCTCGGGATACTTCTCGTCGAGATACTCGTTGATGATCGCCGACTCGTAGATCCGCGCGTCGCCGTCGATGAGCACCGGTACTTTCCCGTAGGGGCTTATCTCCTTG
>JAUYMQ010000486.1 GCA_030698575.1 Deltaproteobacteria bacterium | reverse complement strand
GAACCCGGTCCATCACATTGCGGCGATCTTTCACGCCTGCGGGAATCGGCCCCATCCGCTACCCACAACTTTGGGATAAGAGCCTCTTTCTCTATGTGGCGACCACCGCGCCGCACGGCCCGTGGGTCTACGCGCGGCGCGACCGGAAACGGTTCAAGGGGTTCGAGGCGCCGCGCCCGCCCTCGTTCAGGGAAGCCGACATGTCTGACAAGCCCGCGGCCATGCAGCGCCTGAAGGAGTTCCCCGACGACCGGCTGGAAATGGTCGACACCTGGTACCGGGGCTACCTCCGCTGCCTCGCCGGCGTGGACCACGCGGTGGATCGCATTCTCGACGCGCTGGATCGCTTCGACGAGACCCGCGACACCTACGTGATCTTCACGTCCGACAACGGCTTCCTGTTCGGCGAGCACTGGGACATCGGCAAGCTCTCACCCTACGAGCCCTCGATCCGCGTGCCGTTAATCGTGCGCGGGCCAGACGTGCGCGTAGGCACCGTGGCCGGCGAGCTAGCGCTGAACCTGGATCTCGCGCCGACGCTACTTGAGATCGCCGGCGCGCCCACGCAGGAAGACCTCGACGGCCGCTCGCTCGTACCGCTGCTCCGAGAACGCGCCGGGACCGGCTGGCGCGACGACTTCCTGATGGAGCAATTAGATTTCGAGGAGAAACCCGACGCCGAGGGCGACCCCCAGCTTCCCCCCTACGTCGGCGTGCGGACGGAGCGATACGTTTACGTCGAATACCTGGGCTCGGCCGAGGGGGAGCGGGAGCTGTACGATCTGGAGATCGACCCCGACCAGATGGAGAACCTGGCCGGGAAGGCGGAGGTTGCGGAGATCGAGGGGCGGTTGGCGGCGCGGTTGGCTGAGTTGCGCGGGTGCAAGGGGGCGGGGTGTAGGTAGGGGTGGGGTGGATTTCGCAGGTTAGATGTTGGTTACCGAGGTGCCCGACCGTTCGCATCTCGCACCTTCCGAGCAACGCCGGCCGCTAGGTTCACCCAGATGACCGCACCAGCGGGGTGGGCATAGGGGACAGGCTTTCTTAACCGTCGGCTGTGTTCGAGAACCCACGCGAACGTCTTCCGGTAACGTCCGCCCTCACGGAGCGAGCTCGCCGGGACACGATGCTTGTTTCGCGAACCGAGCAGCTGACGCGGCGAGAGAGGGCCGACGACGTCGACTAGTCGCGTCGTGCCAACGACCGTGCCGCTCCCGCTCTCGATCAGACCCACTTGGCCGCGATGACGCGTGCGGCGACCCCGCAGCTCCCAGGTTTTCGACCCAGTCAGGATCTTGTCGATCCACGGCTGCTTGATGATCAGACCTTTCAAGTTCTTCCTCAGGTCGGGCTAGCGCCCCGGTTCAGCGGCGGGCCGCGCAGCGGACCGTCTGCTGCAACCGGCTGCTAGATGGCCCTTCTCGCCGTGACCTGCCAATTCCTGCTCCTCGGACAGAGGCCTATAACTTCCACCTCTCCGCACCCAGAGGCAACTCGTTCAGCTCTGCCCTGGCCTCGCGCCATGCCGGGTAGTGCGTGCTCATCAGTGTGACGAACCGCTCGCTATGGGTGGGTTCGAGCAGGTGAAGCATCTCATGGACCACCACGTACTCGAGCAGGTCCTTGGGCTTCTTCACGAGCTCGGTGTTCAGCCGAATATTCCGCGCCCGGCTGTTGCAGCCGCCCCACTTTGTCTTCATGCGTTGGAGGAAGTATCCGGCCACCTCCACCCCCAGCTTCGGCTCCCACCTGCGGATCAATTCGGGTACTGCGGCGTGCAGGAGGGACTTGTGCCAGGCATGCATGACCGCCGCGCGCTTCGCGCTGCTGCTGCCGGGGCGGACGGTGAGCGTGATACTGCGGTGACTGAGGCGGACGAAGGGCTTGGCCTCTTCTTCCTTCACGGAGAGCAGGTAACGCCTGCCCCAGAGGCAATGGCTCTCACGCTCGACGAACTGACGAGGTGTTTCCCGCGCCTGCCCACGCAGCTTCGCCTGTTGATCACGGATCCAAACGAGCTTGGAGATCGCGTAGGCTCGCGCCACCTCGGGGCGGGTCCCCTTGGGTGCAACCAGCGTGACACGCCCTATCGGCGGATGTACCGACAAGTGGACGTGCTTGATGTTCTTTCGCGTCATCGCGATGACGATGTTACCGACCTGGATCGTCTCAGCCATCAGTACCCCGGCTGGTTCTTGATGAGTTCGAAGAGCGCCAGTGTGGCATCGCGGTCGCGGTTGAGCAGCGGGAACAGCGCATTCAGGACCTGCGCCTCGCGCGCCTGGTCGCCCTTCCAGCCTGCGGGCGCCCGCTCGCGCATCGCGCGGTCGATCTCGAGGGCCAACCTGACGCGCTCCTCCCCGTATTCGGCTCCAGGCTCAGCCACGCCAGCGGTCTTGGCGCGCCCCACCGCGAGGATACGCGGCAGGTTGTTGTAGATCACAGTCGCCTCCCGCCTGCCGTGCAGCGCCGCGGGTACACCCTCGTCGGGTTGCTTCTCTGCCAGCCGCTTCACCAGTGCCTCGGCCTTCCTCAGAAACTCCTCATAGGTCACCGTGTCCGCCCGGCTTTGCTTGATGAGGTCGTCGAGCAGCTTCGACATCTGCTCGTAGAACCGGGGGTCCGTGAGCTGGTCGCGGATGATGGTCTTGCGAACGTTGTTGATGATCCCTTCGGCGATTGCGTTCTTCGAGAGGTTGCTCTTGGCGTTGAGTTTCCGGGCGATGGCGTCGTGGATCCCTGTCTCGATGATGAGCTCGGTCAGCGACATCTCGCCCAGCTCGCCCAGGTCGGCTGCCGGGTCGGCTTGAATGTAGGTGTTGATGAGGTGGCGCATGTCCGCCTCGAAGGGCTTGATGTCGAGCTCCTCACCCGAGTGCTTCTTGATGGCAGCGCGGATCTCGCCGTAGAACTCGACTTCCTTCTGCAGCGCAGTCGCCTCGGCGTCGGAATACCCGGCTTCGGCCAGGTCCTGTGCGATGGCCGCGAAGGCGCGGACAAACACCGCGACGGCCTTGTAGAACGAAGTCCGCAGCGCCTCGGTCTCGCTCAGCGCGTTTGGGTTGGCGGCGTCGCCGCAGAAGTAATGAAGGTACTGCTCTACCTCGCGTGGCAGCCCCACCGGCTCGCACAGGTAGCGCAGGGCCTCCCGGGCCTCGTCGAGCTTCTTCTTGCCCTCTTCCAGCCAGTTCTTGAGGTGGACGTTGTTGTCGCCGCCGCCGCCCTCATCGGTGTCCAGCTCGTCGGAGTTGTAGATGGCGATCGCCTGCTGCACATCGCCGAACAGCTCTTTGAAGTCGACGATGTGGCCGTAGTCCTTGTCGTCGCCATCGAGCCGGTTAGTGCGGCAGATGGCCTGGAACAGGCTGTGGTCGTGCAACTCGTTATCGAGGTAGATGTACGTGCAGCTTGGCGCATCGAAGCCGGTCAGCAGCTTGCTGACGACGATCAGCAGCTTCATGTTCGCCGGCTCCTCGATGAAGCGGCGCTTGGTTTCGTCCTCGTACTTCTTGGTGGTCTGGCCGCTCTTGAGCACGTGCTGCGTGTAGGTGTCGAACTTGTAGCGCTCGTCGCTGTTGGGGGGCTCGCGCGAGATCGCATTGTGGTTCGGCTCGTACGAGGTGATGATCCCGCAGTACGGGCCGAAGCTCGTGTTCTGAAGCAGTCTGAAGTAGTGGCAGGCGTCGTAGATAGAAGCGACGACCAGGAGCGCCGTACCGCGGTCGTTGTTCAGCCGCGGCTTGAGGCTGAAGTCCTCGATAATGTCGGCGATGATGCGCTGCTTGCGCTCGCCGGCACTCATCAGCTCCTCCATCGTCGCCCAGCGCTTGCGCAGGACCGCCTTCTGGAAATTGTTGAGCCC